>JAITKQ010000128.1 GCA_031278295.1 Spirochaetaceae bacterium
CCTATTTGAATGTGGGCAAAAGCCCACGGGTTCTTGAACAAGTCTTGCAAAATGCAAAGCATTTTGCCTTTTTTTCAGCGGAAGTTGTTCAGAAACTGAGGTTTCTGAACAACTCTAATAAGCAGTTGCAAGTGCTCCAAGGCATCGGCGTTTACTTTTCCGTATGCAGGGAGGGACATGATATACTAATACATCACAGGTTTTTGGGAGGGAATGACGGGAAGCATAAGCAGACGTAACCTTGCGCGGGACAAGCGATTACCTTGAAGGATGAAGTACCCGCGGCGAACGGGAATATCCGGCACAAACTGATAGACATTATCGTCATAGCTTTTACGGCGGTCATGTGCGGATATGAAGATTACGGGGCGATGGAGGAATTCGGGAGGCTGAAGCCGGATTTCTTCAAAGGGTTTCTTGAATTGCCTGACGGGACACCCGATGAATCGGCGTTTCGGCGTGTACCGCAATGTTTGAACCCCCGTGAATTGCGGGAAGGGCTTGATGGCCGGCTTACGGACATAAAGCTAGGGAAGGATAGGGAAGGAGCCGCGGCACGGCCGGTGAACATAGACGGGAAAACGATACGGGGGGGGGGGGGGGGCTTTCCGCTTACCTGCAAGGACGGCAGCCATCCGTGGATAGCGGAACAGGTAAAATACTCAAATCCTCAGACGTATGGGAAGACTGAATGGAGCGGGCGCAATCATTCAGTCCACCGGTATAAACGAGTGAACGGGATAGAGAACCGTGCGGACGGGGAAGTAATGAAGGTAAATCATCTATATTTTGAGATTTACAACCGGGAAAAGAAAACTGTAACGTATAAAAACAGTCGGATAACAAATCTTGAAATCAAAGAAAGCAATGTGGAAAGCATGACAGCCTGCGCCCGGGCCGGCCGGGAGATAGAGAATGGGAACAACAATGTGTTGAAAAATCACGGGTATAATCTTGCGCATAATGTGGAAACAAAGTTTCCAAGGGTCATGGGGAGGAACATGCGGGGAAAATATTTTGTCATCTCAATCTTTTAGTTTTTTTGTTTCACGGCATCCGGCGTCTTGTTGACGATGGGTAGCGCGAGGCTTACAACCATGCGTCAAGGAAAATAGATTTTTTCCGGTGGTGGGCGTTATGAAGTAAACAGCTACTTCCACAAAAACCGGCGTTCCCTGTTCAGAGCCGTCTCCGGACGCCCTCCTGACGGTTGAAATCGGAATCGCTGAGTCTCCAAGTAGTATGTCCGGGTTCAATGAAAAGCAGAGAAAACACGCTGTTCTTGTACTGTTTATTGATATTTATGGCCGCTTCTTTCCCCAATATTAGGGAAAATTACGGCTAATTTCAGGGGGGGGGGGGGGTGACGCCGGGGCAGCGCCAAACGCCGATGCCCTGCGCTGCCTTATCATTAATTTTACATTTACCGTTCTATCATTGCCGCATTGCCGAAAAAGCCGTCGTGTACGAAACGCGGGGATTGGAGGGGCGCGAAGCGTTCGCGCGAAGCGTTTGCGCGAAGCGTTTGCGCAGGGAATGGAGGGGCAACCCAAGGGGCTTGCCCCGCGGAACCCCGCAAAGCCCGGTTTCCGGCACGAAGGGCCGGAAATGCGCCCAAATTACCTGAAAAATTTTTGTAAATGTAAAACTGCCGGCGGCGAAAGCGGTTCAGGCAAAGGTTTGGAAGCCGTTGATTCTTTCGTGTTTTCTTGTATTACAAAGACCCGGCGGATTTTCTCCACGGATTCACGCCCGCGATTTTGTCATAGGCATTACAAATCGCCGTTACCATCTCATTTGCTTCCTGCAAGGTATTATAGCGTCCGTAAGAAATCCTTATCGAGGATTGCGCTTCCCGCCCGGACAGACCCAGCGCAAGCAAAACGTGCGAGGCTTCGTCTTTGCCGGAATTACAGGCGGAACCGGTGGAGACGCAGATGCCTTTCAAGTCCAACAGATGCGTCATAGCTTCGCCTGAAGCGTGCGGGAGCATCACGTTCAATATGCCCGGCAGCCGTTCCGCGTTCCCGGCATTGATACGAATACCGGGTATTGCGGCTTTCAAACCGTCTGTCGTCGTCCGGATTAGAGATGCCGCCCGCTCCCGCTCATCAGCCATATTCGATACGCTTTCCTCAAGCGCATAGCCCAGAGCTACGATGCCCGCCACGTTTTCAGTGCCGGGGCGCTTGCCGAATTCCTGTCCGCCGCCAAATATCAACTGCGGCAACTCCAATCCCGATCTCGTGTATATAAAGCCTGAGCCTTTTGCGCCGTTGAATTTATGGGCGGAAGCCGTGAGAAAGTCCACCGGTAAATCTTTAACTTTCACAGGAATATGACCGGCTGCCTGCACCGCGTCGGTGTGAACCAGGATTCCCCTGCCACGAAGCAGGCAGCCAATTTCGTCAAGCGGCTGTATCGTTCCGATTTCATTGTTTGCCAGCATTATCGACACGAGACGTGTATCGGGACGCAAGGCTCTTTCAACATCGTGAACGGAAACGCGCCCATTGCTGTCTACGGGTAAATAGCTTACCGCAATCCCGCGTTTTTCAAGCGCGCGGCAAACATTCAGCACAGAGTGGTGTTCTATTGACGATGTTATAATATGAACCGGTTCGCCGCGCCAAAGAGCCGTTACGCTTTGCAACACCCAGCTATTCCCCTCCGAGCCGCCGGACGTAAACGTGATTTCAATAGGTTCAGCGCCAATAGCTTGGGCGGCTTGCTGTCGTGCCCGCGCCACGGCCCGCTTCGCCTGAACGCCGAATGAATACTGGCTTGAGGCGTTGCCGTACTGCTCCCGCAGAAACGGAAGCATCTTTTCAAATGCCGCATCGGATATTTTTGTCGTTGCGGCGTTGTCGGCGTATATCACGGTTTTACTTCCCCGCTTAGAAAAGCGCGCATCCCTGCTCTTTGAACTCCTCAACCTTTGCAAGCAGTTCGTCAACAGTTACGTCGAGATAATTGGCAAGGCACGGCAGACAGTAAAAGCGCGTTGCTTTTAGGCCGAGCAGTTTCCTCGTCAAGGCGACCGCGGTTTTGTCGAGTTCTGTCTCGCAAAGACGGCATTTGATTTTCTTTGCCATTTAATCACGCCTTACCTTGTAGGTTGCAAAGCCTGTGCTGCCAAACATTCCGGGATTAATTATTTTCATTTGTCGCAGCACCGTTTCCTGCATACGTTTTGCGGGAGTCAGGCAGTATTCGTCAAATTCATTTTTGAACTGAGGAGATCGAATTAACTCATTGTCGGCGTGCGGGAAGAATAGTTTCAGATATGCCGTACACAAACGCATAACCGCCTCCTGCTCGCGCCCGGAAGTATCGCCGGACTTCGCGGCAACTTCGACAAGTTCCTCAACAAGCCCCCTATACCGCATGGTTTCGGCGGGATTACGGAGCAGGTGCATAATCTCGGTAAAATATTCCGTGTTCAATGCCCAGCCGCTGACAAACATTCTCGGCGAGAGCGGCGGGATACATTTTCCCGGAACAATCCCGTGTACGCGCTGAAGAAGAGCGCTGTCGTAGAAAATATCCGGTAGCCCTCGGAACATATCCCTGTCCCCATCCATATCTTCCATCGCGATGTTGCCCAAGAATATAATACCGGCATCCCCATCCACTCTTGTGCCGCCGACAGTCGCGTAACCATACTCCATGTAATTTTTGAGGATACCGCCCATCTCTTTATCGTTGGTAAAGCTGATTGAGTTGATTTCATCGACAGCTACAAAATCATTGAAAGTAACAAGCCCCTTTGACCTTGCCCCGGAGCGCCGGTCCAAAAAGAGCATTGTGCGGCTGACACTGCCTCCTGAGAGCAACCATCCGTATTTCCCAACTCTTCCGAAAATATAGGATTTACCCGTCTGTTGCGGAGCGAGTTCGATTAAATTCACTTGCGGCTGTATAAAAGGCAAGAGGCGTGTGAGCATCGTATGTTTCGCGTTCCAAATATCGCGTTCAACCAACCCTTTTCGCGCAAAGCCGTCTGGATTGTAGTCAATCGCGCCGAGGATAATCCCCATCCACTCATCGGCCTCAAAATGCGTTCTCGCCTCACGAAAAGCGTCCAGATTGACCTCGTAGGGGCAGAAATTCTTATAGTCGAGCAATGTGAACCGCCCGTTGTTCTTCTTGCCTTCCGGCGGCATATAACCGAGCTTTATCAAGCCCCAACCGCCCGCTTCACCAATGAGTTCGTCTTTGATTCTGTCCCACACATAATCTTCGATTATCGTATGGGAGTGGTTAAATCCTAAATTCGGGATCTCAAAACTGTAATAGTTCGCGCTTGAGTTAAAAGATATATTGATTTTCGCAAGGAACGGGCGAGTCTCACCATTTGAACGCGCTTCATCTTCCAGCCTTTCTTTCTCACTGCGCGGCGGAATAATGGAGGCGACATACTCGCTGAGCGCGTTAACATTTTCAACCCGTCCGTCCGGCCCAGCTTTGCGTTTAAGAATCCAGTCGCGCAGAAATGCCTCAATTTTTGCCGTTCTGAATATCGACATCACAGACGGGTCTTTGTACACCGTGGTGGAAGGGAAGTACTCCCTCAATTTATTGACATCGTACACTTTCCTCGTCCTCCTTAAATTAGATCCGCAAATTTATCAATGAGTTCTTCCGTCATCTTTTGATCGCGCTGTTTCGCAGGAACAACGGTTTTTGCTTTAGTGAACACGACAACAGGAACGAGGCGTTCTTCAAGAGATGCGCCGCCGTGCAGTTCATTCGGTTTGCCTCCCTGTTTTGGCAACCGGTTGTATCCGCGCACAACCCAGTATGTCTTGCCGCTTTCAGAGTGATATTGCTGTTCAAGCTCAGGCGGACGCGCCGCATTTTTGGGAGCAAGCGTATACCGCCAATCAAGCGGCTCACCGTTCCATGGCAGTGTCGTTCCCCAATTTTTGTTGTGCGCGAGAACGGCAAGCCTTGACGAGCCGTGGTCGGCGGTCACAACGACGCGAGAAAACCGCGACAGACCATCGGCAATACGCTTAAATACCTCTGTTTCAAACACACGCAGTGCCGCCGCGATGTTGCGTTCCGGCAAGCAACGCTCGTGCTTTGCCGCTCCATCGTGAATGATGTTGTCCATAGCTCTAACCTCATCAAGCGTCCGTTCCGCGTCCCATTGAATAGGATTAAACTCCGTCGATGACGGCAACTTCGCGGAGGAGATGACAAAAGACTCCACATTCATATTGAGGCGCTTTGCCTGCGCAAGCAGGAGGGGAAAATATTCCGCGCCCATTCCGTCCACGATGAGCAATGCTGTTTCGTCTGTTCTCAAATCAAACAACACCGATTCACGGGTTGGGAACGAGGCGGGAAGCGCGAAGTCAAACGCCTTCTTGGTAAACGCCTCAGTAACAGTGTTTGTTATTTTAAGTTTGCGGTATTCATTGAAATAGTCCGTCAAGCTGCTCGTACTGTAATCAAATTCAGTTGACAGGTAATCAGCAAGAGCCGGATACAGACTGCTGAACGGTTCCGGTAAGCCCGCCGCCAAGTTGAGTTTGGAAACGCGGCGCACAATCTCAATCCGCTCCGCTTCCGTGCCGCAGTTTAAGAAAAGAGCGGCGGAATTGATGTCTTTCGTCTGTCCGATGAACTCAACGATAAGCGACTCAACCAGCAACCCGGTCAACGCCTCAGTGCGTTCTACGGCAAACTTTTTAGCATTGTTGTCATTAAGCACGGTGACGGCGGTATCCACGACATATTTACGGAGCAAATTGGCGCGAGTGATGCCATCTGTCAGAACTTTCGCAAGATAGGTATCGGCAGACAGACGCTTCCGGAGAAGCCAAAGGTATGCCGTCCACAGGTCATCGTCAGGCAAATCAAGCAGCCGTTTGAGGGCGCGCTGAACATCAATATTTGCCACACCGAATTCTGTTTCAAGGTAGCTCTCCGGCGTTCCCCCTCTTTCTTTCGTTTTTAAGAGCAACAATTCCAAGGCGGCGGGTTCCATGTCCACCGAAACGCCGTAAAACCGTTCCGCAATCCGCTGAACATCAAAAACAAAGGATACGTTGTTCCCAAGTCCCGCCTGTTTAAAGCGCAGGTCTTTCAAAACAAGCGTGTAGTTTCCTGCCGGCAAAAAGTCGCCGAGTTGTTTGAGCAAAGTGTGGTAGTTGACAAGGCTGCCGGGTTTCACCCATTTGTCCGGGACGACATCTATTTTCGGAACCTCGCACACCTCAAAAGCTCCGCTGATTTTAAGGATGCTTTTGCTTTCAAAACAATGCGGGGAAAACAATGTCGGCAGAAAATTTTTGCCCGACACCATAAAAACGGCGTTTCGTTTGGCATCATCAATTCGTCCGCGCAACGCCACAAAAAACGCCGTTACATTGCCCTCAGAAAGCAGCGACAAATATGCGTCAATGCCCACAACGGCAACACGCCCGCTGTGCTTATTTATTTCCCCGTCAAGTTTCGACAAAATCGCATCGGGCATAGGCAAGCGGATATCCTCTTTGGGAACGCAGTCCGCAAGCGACACGACCGCCACGTCCTTTGATTTATAATAATTAAGCAAACTTGCCGCTATCGTGTTGTTCGGGTAAACAACGACACGGGGCACATTCGGGTTGCTGAACGCCAGTTGGTAATAATCATTAAGCGTGTATGTCATCGTCAGTCCTCCCAGAACAAAAGACCAATTTCTTCATTCTCCCGCGCAAGTTGCAAGAGCCGCGCCTTGAGTTCGTCCGCCGGCTCCTTGCGAATTTTCTCGGCGATTTGCGGGGCGAATGTGCCTTTGTACTGCTCGCGAATGAACTCTGTGATGCCGGGACGAAGCGGCCAGTTGTTCGGTTGCGCCCCGTATTCGCCGCGCAGAAATTCAAGCAACGGCGAAAGGCCGATGTTGAATTTAGCGTATCTGTGCGGTATGGTTTCGGCGAGAAATGCTTTCTGGCATTCCGCAATGCCAACTGCGGAGGTGTCTTTGAGGATTTCAAGTAGCTCCGCAAGCCTCGTTGCCGCGAACATCTCCGGCTGTTCAATGGCCTTGAGCAAGTCTTCCGCTTCCGTAAGTCCTCCAAAAATAAACCGGGCAGGTATCCTGTTGTTTATTGCCCATTCGGATGGGGTATTTGCGTTAGAAAAACGCAGCCACACGGCTTTAAGATTTTGCACGACCGAGTGCTTCACGTATTCCTCGATTTTGGCGCGAACATTTTCCATAAATGTGTCTTCGTCCAAACCGAAACCGCCAGGGGTTCCGTTCAAAATGCCCAGCAATTCGGTATCCAAAAGCGAAACCCCGTTCAAACGGTTTCTAAGAATTTTCAAAGACTCTGTTCTGGTCGTGTCAAAGAACAGTTTTTGAATACTGTCCGAACTTTGCGAAAGGGCGATTTTGATGTCCTGTGCCGAGCCGCCAGCCTGCAACGCCGATAGAAATGCTGATAATGCGGGATGTGCCGATTCAATCATTGATTTTGGCAGATGGTTTGTCTGCGTGGCGGCAGTTTTCAGGGTGTTAAACACGCTCTCGTAAGACACAAAAGCCGCACAGCCGCACAGCGGTTGTGCGAGTGAAATAACCTCGTATTCGCAGAGCGTATCGTTAATTTCTCTGCTGATGTCGGCCCGTTTCCAAAGCCAACCCGCTGTTTCCCTCGCCTTATCCAAAATGGCGCGGCAGTAACTGTGTGAAACATCGCCTGAGCTTTGGGCAAGTTTTGCGAGAGCGGGGCTTTCTCTGTCCACATAAAGCTCGAAGGCCCGTAAAAAGTTTTCCTGTTTGATATATTCGCCAATCGCGTCAGCAAGGCCTGGGTCATTCAGAAACGCCGCGCCTGAGTCTTTTATGGCATTCGTCCGATCCTCGGTATTCCCTTTGGAACTTGTGATAAACGCCGTGCAGACGTAATTCAAAACTTCTTCGATGGCATCCGCTTTTTCGTCATTTTCTGAGTGAACATATTCCGGCAAAACCCAGAGCGGAACGCGGGCGGAAATATTCTCGATACGTTTTTGAATTTGTTCCAAAACGGTCTCGACCGTTGGTTCCTGCATAGGTGTAATGCCGAACATTGCCGGAGCTTTCTCCACAAATATCTTTTCCTCTTTGGAAAGACGACAAATCATCTTTTCGCCGCGCATATTATCATCGCCGTCGTTTTTAACCACGGCCTCAATAATTTCTGCAAGCGTATTCGCATCGAGTGGCTTTGTCATCTGTCCGTTCGTCCAGCGATAGTTTTTATTCCGAATACCGCTCAAAACAAAGCCCAGCACGAACGCCGAAAGCCCGTTGTACCGCATACCGAACGGGGCGCGTTGCAATTCACTGTAGACTTTGCGGATGGACAGCGTTCCGCCTTTTTCGATGGAATTGGTGATTTCCCTTCCAAACAGGGCGTGGATTTCCGCAAGCGGGTGTTTTGGATTTTGTGCAAACCAGCCATCGCCTAAGGAAATCCCCTGATTCTTGAATCCGTTCACCAATTGATGATACTGCCCCGATGCGACGTCAAATTGAATGCCCGCCGTTGCCCAGGATTTCAAACCGCTGTTGTTAAACGCGGTGATTTGCTGCGTCAGATAATCCACGCAAGCGGGAAGAGAACGGCGAACATAATCGGTAATAAGGTCTTTGAATACGGACCACGATGTATCTGAAATATCGACTTGCCCGTTCAGATATTGGTAAACTTTGATGACTGCCGTGTCTTTTTTGATTTCGGCACACCAGTCATTTTCCAATCTCTCAAACGACTTCTTAATCCGGGCTTTCGTTGTGCCGTCATTTTCCATCATATACTGCGCATAGTGATGGACATACTCATTCCACAATTTAGCATTGTCGTGGCAGAAGGGTAACTGCGGGAATGTAAACATCAAAATACGGTGGTCGTGGAGTTGCGTGAGAATGCTGTCGATTTTTTGTGGGATTTGCAGTTGTTCATCTTTATTTTTGGCGATAACGAACCAAAGGCAAACAGAACCATTGTCTTTGCTCTGCCCTTTTCCATAGCGTTCACGCACGGAAGGGGAAATGTTTGTCAGTGTTGTATGGCTTGCGTCCGACACACGAATTTCAAAACGCCCTGCCGAGTAAGACGATCTTGGGTTTTTTGTACGCTCTTCGAGCGTTTCCTCCACTTTTTCATGCAATAAATCGTGAAATTTCGTCTCCAGTTCCACAATTTTCGTCTGCAATGCCGGATTGTCTACAGTCGTAAACAGTTCGATATTGCCGTTTACGACTGTGAAACAATGTTTTGTTTCCAAATCACGCACAATCCCGGCGATATCGACAATTCTTCCATCGCCTTTGAACGACAATTCAATGTTTTCTACGGTCGGTTGCAACCGTTTGTGTCCGTCGGGGGATAGCTGTTTAAGCAGACAGAATAACAGTACGGCTTTGAGAATCCGCAATTCAACCGCTTCATCCGTTTGATTGGAAAACTCGCGCTCGCAGATTTGCTTGTATGTCCGCCCAATGTCGGTGATAGCCTTGTCATGTCCCAAATCGGTGCGGTTGACAAAATAATTCCACAAATAATCAACGGTCAAAAACTGCTTGTTTTCGACTTCCAGTCCGCCCGATCTGATAAAGTCCTGGAATTCCCTCCCATCCGCGCTGCCTTTCAAATACTCGAAAAAGCTCCGCTGATTCGACTTTGCCGATTCTGACAGAAATTTCAATAAAAACGCCGCCATCGGGTGAATCGGCAGGATGTTATAGAACGAATCGCGTTTAGGGTCTTCCGTGTCCTTGAATTTATCGACAACGGGCGCAACTGCTGTCCAGAGCTTGTTTTTCTCTATTTTCCATGCGGCGGCGATTTGAGGGTCGGGATTGTCTTTCATCGCGTGTTTGGCAAGCCGGAACGCCGTGTCGTTCGGCATTTTCAACTGACGGAAATAGAAGCGGTCATTCGCCTTTCTCGCGTTGCTCGAAACCTCCGAGAGATACGCTTTTATTTCCATATGCGTAACAGGCACAAGAAAAAAGCGGTTGACACCCGGCGACTCCGTCACCTCCTCAAAGGTTTTTAGTTGGTCCTTATTTGCCTCAATAAATGGGTGGAACTCGTCGAACAGATACACAACGCTTTTGAGCCTGTTCGTTTCGCCAATATTCTTTATCCAAGCGCGGAATTTCGGCACATTCATGTCAAGATAAATGCCGTCTTTGTGCAAAACCTGCTGAACCTCATCAAGCAGATGGGTTGGCGCGTCTGTGGATTTGTGTTCTTTGTTTAGCTCGTCCACAAGCTGTTCAACCGTTTTAATACTTGGATGAATATAGGCGAGTTTGTCCTGCATCGTGTCGCGGGCAACAAAGAAATTCGCGTCCTCGCGCTGCAAGCGGACGATAACACTGTCGAGGTTAGACTTCGCGGGAACGGTCATCCCCCGCTCATTCAGCGCGGCAATGATACCCTTTTCGAGTCGTACAAGCAAATCCTCATTCGGCCCTACCCCTGCGGCGTTGCAGTCGTACACAACAAGCGTACCCTCGTCACGGCGGGCGAACAGTCCTTTTTCAAGGCTTTTGCGGTCAGTAAGCCCGTTTCTATCGTAACTGTCAAGCCATGACCGAACCCGTCCCTCATCGTCCATAAACAGTTTCTCAATAACAAGAGCGGCGTTTGACTTGCCAGTGCCGTAGTTACCGGTTATCCATACCGACCTGTCGCCGCTCGAAAGCACATCGAGGAGCGTCTTACAAATCCCTTCAAACTCGGTGTGAGGGTAGAAGTCAAGCCATCTGTCGGGCGTTTTGTTGATTTCTGCGCTGGTCATAACCGGGCAGTAGTCGTCCGCTACAGTGAAATAATCCGTATAGTGCCTCATTTTTCTATATCCTCCAATGCAAACATTATAACATCTTCTATCGTATGTTTCTGCGGGAACACCTCAAGCCCGTCATTGCCGTGCGTGAAGGTGGTCGAGATATAGCCGGGGTATTTTGTCCGCAAGCCCTCGCACTGCTTTTTGAACGTGTCGGGCGTGATACCAAACGCCACAAGCGGCGACACGAACACGGACTCAACATCTGCCGTGAGCAGTTCGCGCACCGTGAAACTCCCGCGCTCAGCTTTGGCGGCGATGAGGTATAACCCGTACAGAATTGTCAACTGGTGGACATCTTTTGCGCGGCGGGTGATACTTTGAAGTATTTTGCCCTTAAATTCACAATGTGCCACGCCGTTATCGCTACCGAGCGGGGAGTTTTTAACCATGTTTTTCAACGACTGCAACCCACCCCTTACCACCGATTCAGTCAATTCTGGATAGCTATTATTCAAGATTTGTGCCAACTGTTCAGGCGTGTAAACAATGCCAATATCCGTTGAAGAGATAAACCATTTAACAAGGATTGAGTTATTTGCAAGCGCAATCCAAACAAAATCCCATCCAAGCGAATAACTGCTTCCAAACCGTTCAAAAATGTCAAGCAACGCGGAGGGAGTTCGTCCATCATTGTTAGTCAAAAGTCCTTCCATAAACCAATTGTGCGCAGCCGGAACCATATTTTTTCCTAATGGATGTTTGTCAACCCAAGGAAAAAAGCGTTCTCGCATTTCGACGAATGTTGATACATAGGTTTCTTGTAAACCAAAGGTTTTGTAAGAATGGATTTTTACCATTCTTGACTGCGATTTTTCCGGCATACGCATAGAGAAATACCTCCAACAAGAATTATCAATGTTGTAGCACATATGACATTTTGTACATTTAGTCCCGTCAACCTTTATTTTACCGTTTTTAACAGAAATAGCACCGAAAGTACATTCAGCTTCGCAACAACAACAAGCAATACAAGCAGATACTTTTTTCAAAAACGGCATTAAAATAGGAAGCAGTGCTGTTTGCTCGCTTTGCGATCGAAATTCGAATGTAACCGTACCTCCGCCAGTATAAGGCGCATTAAAACTAAATGGAATGCCATAGTCGAGCGTGTTTGGCAGTTTCAATCTTCGTTGCTCTGAACCATGTTCTCTTACGACTGTGCCGAGCGTTTTTATCCATTCGTAAAATAAGTCTTTTTGGAAGTGCGGGCTTTGGAATGTAGTTTTTAGCTCGTTGTCTTCTTCAAGCGGTTTTGCAAGTGTTTCTTGCAAAATAACACCACTTTTACGCGCCTGCCACCCGTCTCCGATAAATTCAGCCTTGTCGGTAGCATTTTTGAAAACTTTCGAACTTGTTCTAACAATTATATCACTGTAATGCTTGATTTCTGCCGGATACATTGTGTTTACGAGACACAAATGCCTTTCCGATGACTCCGGACACATCAGGCACCCGACGCGGTTCAGTCCTTTCTTATACGCGCAGTTTACGAGCAGGTCGTTGGCAAAGATATACAGCCACAACTCGTGCGCCCCCCAGTCGAGAATCGGCATAAGGTTAAGCTGTGAGGCATTTTTAGCGCCATCGGTTGCGTCCTCGTAAAATGAGCGGCTGTGGCTCTCATCGCCACGAACACCGACAAACGCCATCACCTTGATCGCCGACTTGCGCAGCTTGCGTTTTAGCGTCATCAGCGCGGGCGTGCTTTTGTGGACGGAACAGCACCATCGAATCGCGCGCGAAGGCGGGCCGAACACGCGCCAGTTTTCAAGCGCGGAGGATTCCGCTTTGGCGCGGATAAATTCGCGCTCAGGGTAGCGGTTTTGAATCTCCTCCCATACTTTGTACGTATCGGGCAGTTCCATATCCGTGTCGCTGAAAATCACCGGCACGGACAGGGGCAACACACGGTGGCAAATATCAAGCAACGCTACGGAGTCCTTGCCGCCCGAAAACGCGATATAAGCGATGTCGCGCCGTTCGATACCGCCGTCATAGAGTTCCTTGGTACGGCGTTTCGCGTCGGCAACGATAATGTCCATAATGCCGGCGTTTGCCGCGACCATTGCCTTGATGTTCACAGGGGCAAGTCTCAGCTTGCCTTCGAAAAAGACTTGGATGTTCAGCGGCTTGCCGTACTGCGTTTTGTTCAACTGCGCGACTTTTCTCCCGTAAGGTTCGCTTTTCTCGTTGATGTCAGCGACAATGTAGATGTTTTTCTGTGCCCACATCAGCGGGCGCGTTTCGCGCCTGTCATATTCAAAATGCCGCCCCAGTCCCGTCAACGACAGCTCCTGGGCGAACACAGGGCGTATTTCGTTTGCGACAAACTTGCCGGTCTGCGTTGTCAGCAGGTAGCCGCGTGTTTTTTTATCCCAAATATAGGAGTACATTTTTTAACCCGCCGTCTCCCTGAAAACGCCCTGTTTCCATTCGCGGGGAGGCTTGGCTTTATAGTAAACATCAATGAGCCGCCGATATGCCGCTTGGTCGGGAATGTTGTATTCCGATTTGAAGTTTACGCCCAGCGCGAGCGACAGCGCCGTGTGCAGGGCTTCCTCGTTTGGAACCAGCTCCAAATCGTCAAGGCGGCACAAGGTGTCGGAAAGCGTGTCCGAAAAATCGTCCGGCAAACCGAGCGCATCAAGTGTTTGATAGCAAATTATTCCATTGATTTCAACGCGGAGAAGTTTGTCCCGGGCGCAGTTTCTTATAATCTTGGCGAGCAGGCCCGCCGAAAATGCGCGGAACCTCTTATGTAAATCCTCTTCACTGATCACCCCGCCTGACTCGTCGTTTATGACGGCGATAATTTTTTGGGCGATTCTGCCGAACATCTCCCACACATTCCCGTGGCTACGGCGCGCGATTCTATTTCCGATATACGGCGCCGTAACACAATGAACATCACGAGTGCCGAGAAAAGCGTAAAACGTCTCAAAGTCTTCCGCGCCGCGAATGCATTTTGGCTTGAGCTTGTCCGCATACCGCGTGTAGAGTTCCGGCATCTCGAAACAGCCGTATTCGTCAAGCAGAGCATTGGCAAACTCGATGATGTCCTCGCGTGTTTCCGCGTCCGCGACGAGATCAAGCGGGAAATAAACATCGTCGCCGCGGCGGAACATCTGCTGTTTCAGCGCGGACTGCGTATTCTTGCCAATCTCGATGCCCGCTTTGTTTGACAACAAGCGGAGCGCGGTGCTATCAAACCGGAAACCGCCTGAATAGTCTTCAGACAGGATGGCAATGACTGGCTGAAGAACCGTTACCCCGCTTGAATCGCTAAAATTCAGTAACGAGGAATCGGCATTATGACGTGTCATACTTCTTTCCGCCGTTCCTCCGTTTGTTTTGGGCGTGTAGGTAATCTCGACATTGGCGAGGCTTACGCCGCAGTAACGGCATAGCCTACCGATAATATCTACCAGTGCCGCAATGTTAAAGTTTACATAGATCCAATGCCCTGATGTTATTTGCCTTGTTTCGCCGTTCGGTTTATCTTTTAGTAAAAAGGGACGGCTACCCCCTTTCAACAAAGGATTGTTGAATAAATCGTTGATATGCGAATTGCCGTTTGCTATAAACATTTCTACGAGGTTGACCAACAGATCACGCCACGACCCTACGGGAACAGGTTCTCCGTTTACGGTGCACGTCACGGGGTTACAGCCGGTACACAGTTCCGTATGGTCAAAGTCCACACGAGGAGCCGCGCTATTCGCTGATTTTGCGGTTGTCATCTTAGCAATCAATTCGTCTTTACCAACTTCTTCGGGCACAGGCAACGGCCCCCTTCCGGTTATAGCGCGATACCGCACAACTGTTTTTATAAACCTGAGCATTGATTATACATTATAGCTTTTGTTTTGTCACAGGGACCGCGTTGCCTTATCATTAATTTTATATTTACCGTTCTATCATTGCCGAAAAAGCCGTCGTGTACGAAACGCGGGGATTGGAGGGGCGGGAAGCGTTCGCGCGGAGCGTTCGCGCAGGGAATGGCGGGGCAACCCAAGGGGCTTGCCTCGCGGAACCCCGCAAAGCCCGGTTTCCGGCACGAAGGGCCGGAAATGCGCCCAAATTACCTGAGAAATTTTTGTAAATGTAAAACTGCCGGCGGCCGAGACTTCCCCGCGTTATACTTTTCCAGGTAGAAACGCCATACTACCGAAATCAGCATATTTTAGCCATAAACTAAGACTGTATCATTGAATTTCGGTAAAAAGGCAGGGCTTTATGAAAAAATTGATAATGGGCCTGTGTTTGGCGGCAGCGGCCGTGTCCGTTTTTGCAGGTAGAAATAAAGAAGCGAAACCTGTTCCCGCGGCGCCTGCCCCAAAGCCGTCGTCTGAGCAAAAAGTACAGAAACCGCGTTATTTTGAAGGCGACGGGGGCAAAGGTTTAACGCTTGCCGTGCTTGCGCCGACGGGCAAGGGGCTTGACGCGGAGGAGCGGTATTGGCTGCCCCTTGTGCAGGGGTCTATAACCGGCGACTTTAACAAGTATTCGGCAATCACGATTATAGACAGGCAAAACCTGGGAAAAATTCTTGCCGAGCAGACGCTTTCGGCATCGGGAAATTTCTCGGAAGAGGATTATATCCGCATAGGGGAGCTTGCAAACGCCCGTTACATACTTGCAGGTTCGATAACCAAGACGCCTTCCGGCAGTTTAATCATTGAATTCGCCGTTTCCGACCTTGAATCCGGTGTGCGTGCGACATCCTTTCCGCCAAAAACCATACCGCCGCCCGACCTGGAAAATCTTTCGGCGGTAAAGGAGGCGTCCGCCGATATACTGGGACAGTTGGGCGTAAGTTTGACGACGGAGGGGTTGCGGGAGCTTACCAAAGTTGACGATACACGGGTAATCAACGCCGAGACCGCGCTGTCAAAAGCGATAACGACGCAGAAAAACGGCACGGTGGTGGAGGCGTTGTCGTACTACTTTCAGGCGCTAAACTACGATTCGTCTTTGCTGGTACCTCGCCTAACAGTCTGTATGCGCTCCGCCAGTAGGCGGCCCGGCCTCCGTAGTTCCCTCGTACCGCGCCAACTTCGTTGGCGCCCCATTCCCGTGCCATTGCTCCGGCACAGTTTGCCGGCCCTGTAAATGCTGCGCATTTCCTTATTCGGGCCGCCAAACCTTTCTGATTACCGCGCAAGCGGTTCCCATACAGCCGGAACGTTATGCGCAATTGCTTTGGCTATAGAAAAAATCATCAAAAATATAAAAAAAGACTTGAATTTATATTGATCTTCCTATAAAATATTCCTTGGAGGTAGAATATGCCGCAAATTTCATTGAATGTAGACCAAATTATTTTTGAAAAAATCGAAAGGATTGCTAAACAAAAGAAAACATCCATCTCAAATTGGGTTGAAAGCAATATAAAAGAAACATTAGAGAATGCT
>JAITKQ010000135.1 GCA_031278295.1 Spirochaetaceae bacterium
CTAATTACACCCCTTTTTTGGCTACACCCGTGAGAACCGGCAGTTTTACATTGGACTTGTTCAAGAACCTATTTGGATGTGGGCAAAAGCCCACGGGTTCTTGAACAAGTCTTGCAAAATGCAAAGCATTTTGCCTTTTTTTCAGCGGAAGTCGTTCAGAAACTGAGGTTTCTGAACAACTCTATTTACAAAAATTTTTCATGTAATTCGGGCGCATTTCCGGCCCTTCGTGCCGGAAACCGGGCTTTGCGGGGTTCCGCCAGGCAAGCCCCTTGGGTTGCCACTCCAATCCCTTGCGCGTTTCGTACACGCCTGCTTTTCGCCAATGATGGACCGGTAAATGTAAAATCACAGGCGCTTCATTGACATACCTGACTTTATTCTGATAGATTATTCAGGTTACTATCGATAGTAACATCTTTTGCCGTGCACATTTGACGGTATATTTTTTAATTCAAAGTAAAAGGAGTTCGCAAATGAAAAAATTTATGACGTTTATCGGTCTATGCCTTACGGCGCTTTTGTTCATGTCCACGGGGGCACGGGAGCAGCCGTCCGGGGAAACGGGGCAGGTACGGATCGGGGTGGCAAAGGTTGTGCAGCACGAAGCGCTGGACGCCTGCGAGAAAGGGGTGGTGGACGCGCTCTCGGCGCGCGGGGTAAACGCGGTTTTCGATTTCCAGAACGCCAACGGTGACATGAACACCGCGGCCCAGATCGCCAATAAGTTTAAGGCGGACCGGGTGCAGGCGGCTGTGGGAATAGGCACCCCCATAGCGGTGGCCCTAGCCAACACGATCACCGATGTGCCGGTGATTTTTTCCACCGTAACCGATCCCGTGGGGGCGAAGCTGGTATCTAGCCTGGCCCGCGGGGAAGGGAATGTAACGGGCCTTTCCGACGCCATCCCTACGGCGGATCACATCGCCCTGTTCAAGGAGATCGCCGGCATATCGACCTTGGGCTATATATACACCAGTTCCGAGGCCAACTCGATTTCCGCCCTAGCCCTGGTGGAGGAGGCCTGCCGGAATCTGGGGATACGGCTGGTTACCCAGTCGATCAGTACCTCGGCGGAACTGAGGCAGGCTTCGGAAGCGATCGTCAACCGGGTGGACGGCATATACCTTACCACGGACAATACCGTCTTTTCCGCCCTGCCGGCGCTGATTCAGGTCTTCCAGGCCGCAAAAAAGCCGGTTTTCTCCGGTGATGTTACCAGCGCCCTGAACGGCGGTTGCGTGATCGCCTCCGGGTTCAACTACTATAAGGCGGGTCTCGCCACGGGTGACATAGTCGCGGACATTCTGGAAGGAAAGCGGCCCGCAGACATACCGGTAAAATTCCTGACCGATCCTTCGGAATCGGATATGCTTTTCGATCTGGACGCGGCAAAAAATTGCGGTATCACGATCCCGCCGCAGTACCTTTCCCAGGCGAATTATATTTTTGAAAACGGCAAGCTGAGCGACAGGTAGGGGGACGACGGACAGAGGGACGGCGCGGGCTATGATCGAAGGCATACTTACCGAGGGTTTCATTTACGGCATCATGGTGCTTGGGGTCTTCATCACCTTCCGGGTGCTGAATTTTGCCGACATGACCGTGGACGGCTCCTTCCCGCTGGGAGCGGCCGTCATGGCGGCCATGCTGCTCCGGGGGATTCATCCGGGCGCCGCCCTGGTGATCGCCTTTGCCGGCGGCGCGCTTTCGGGACTCGTTACCGCCCTGATCCATACACGGCTTAAAATCCCCGATCTCCTTTCAGGGATACTGACAATGACGATGCTCTACTCCCTCAACCTCCGTGTCATGTCCGGCCGTGCCAACCTCTCCCTGCTCAGAGTCCCCACACTCTTTTCCCGTATCGGGGACTGGACGAGCGGCTTCATGCCGCCGGAAATCGCGCTGGTGGTATTTTGCGCCCTTGCGGTGGGCCTGATCAAGGCGGCGCTGGACCTGTTTTTCCACACGGACTTTGGCCTATCCCTCGGTGCGCTGGGCTCCAACCCCCAACTCATTATTTCGCAAGGTATGAATCCGGACATCATAAAAATGTGCGGTATATGCCTGGCCAACGGACTGGTGGCGGTATCCGGTTCCTTCGCCGCCATGTACCAGGGTTTTGCGGATGTAAACCTTGGGAGCGGCATGATCGTGTCAGGCTTGGCATCCCTAATGATCGGGGAATTCCTGGTCCGTTCCAACCGTATCGGCCTTTTGACACTCCGTGTGATTATGGGATCCATCCTCTACCGGGCGCTGATGTACCTTGCCCGGAATTACGGCTACTACATCCAGATGACCGCCAACGATCTAAAACTCATCACCGGGGTACTAATCGTACTCTGCATCATCATTTCCAAGGGCGGATTTTTTTCGGCCCGGAGGAAACGGACCAGGGGTCTGTCGTGATACGGATCGCGGATATGGATGTGGTCTTCGCGCCCGGAACGCCGGACGAGAATATCGCGTTACGGAGGGTGAACCTGAAGCTTGATCCGGGCGATTTCCTTACCGTCATAGGCTCCAACGGGGCGGGAAAGACCACGCTGTACAACGCCATTGCGGGGACGGTACAGACCGCCGGGGGTAGGATTTTTATCCGTGAAAACAGACCCGGCGGCGGGCCGGCGGGGGAGCGGGACATCACACGGGAGGCGGAGTACAAACGCGCCCGCTATATAGGCCGAATCTTTCAGAACCCGCTTCTGGGGACGGCGGGCCGGATGACATTGGCGGACAACATGATGCTCTGTCATAAAAAGGGCTACAGGGGACTCAAAATCAGCCTTACGAAGTCCATGCGTGACCGTTTCCGCGAGCATTTACGGAGCCTGGGGATGGGACTGGAGAACCGGCTGAACGATAACGTGGAGCTTTTCTCAGGCGGGCAGCGCCAGGCCCTGACCCTGCTTATGACCGTGATGAGTAAGCCCAGCCTGCTCCTTTTGGACGAGCATACGGCGGCCCTGGACCCCCGAAACGCGGAGATGATCATGGACATGACCCTGCGCTTTGCCAAGGACTACAGCCTGACCGTTATGATGATTACGCACAACATGGCACAGGCCCTGGAGTTCGGAAACCGGCTTTTGATGATGGACAGGGGGGAGATCATCATGGACATTAACGCGGAAGAGAAATCCAAACTAAGCGCTTCCGGTATTGTACAGCGTTTTCGGGACATCAAAAAACGTGAACTGGATAACGACGAGATGCTTTTGGGCTGATCCGCAGGCAGGGGATCAGCCCCGCCGCGAATGAAATTAATTCGTAACTCTACCCGAATTTACCCTGCAAACTCCAAAAGCCGCCGGATAATCGCAGGTTTCATGCTTTTTTCAACGAAAAAAGCATGAAAACCAAAGGTACAACAGGCCGCTAGCTTTCGCTTTTGCCGCTTCTGCCGCCGCGGGTTTTTTTTACGAGTTTGCGCCGCAAAGCCTTGTTTTTGCGGTTAAGGATGGTCGAAGGTTTTTCGTAATACTCGCGCTTTTTGAATTCGCGTATGATGCCTTCTTTTTCCACCATCCGTTTAAAACGTTTAATGGCCTTTTCCAGAGGTTCGTATTCATCGACAACAATATTCGCCAAACAAAATCACCTCCTTTTTCTTGAGAATTATCATTGTGGAAGTATGGCATATATTTGAGGTGGAGTCAACGCCGCGCGTAGCATCATCAAAAATGTTACCGAAAAGAGGCCCAATACACATATAGAAAAAGAAACACAAATAAAACAACTACCACCCACTTCACCCCGGGGGCGGGGGGGGGGGGGGGGGCCCATCGGTCTACCCCATCAAGCGCTTAGGACGCCCATCCATGCAGCCATGGTGTTTCCACGCTGGAAAAGTATAAGACGGGGCAGCCGCGGCAACTAAAGTTGCCCGACCTTCGTCCCCAGCCCGGTATTTGCCTGCCTTGCCGGCCAAAGGGAGGAAAAGGCGGCATGGAAAGATGCCCTCCGCTTACAACAACGGGCAGGAGGGAAGGGCGAATGACCCCGTGGTCAAAACTTCCACCGATAGCGGCAAGCCGCTATCGAAGCAAAGATTCGCGGCAGCCCAAAAACCTACAAGCGCGGCGGAACACTAGATTCGGGGCGAGGTTTTGCTGTGGTACGCCGCGGCGCGAAGCTCCTTGACCTGCCCATCGGCAAGATAGTCGTCAAAAGCGCAGATGCGATCTATTATGCCGCCGGGTATTATCTCTATGATACGGTTTGCTATGGAACCTACAAACTCGTGATCATGGGAGTTGAACAGGATAATGCCGCCGAACGCGATAAGGCCGTCGTTCAGCGCGGTGATCGCCTCAAGATCCAGGTGATTCGTCGGCTCGTCAAGGATCAGCGCGTTTGCGCCGGACAGCATCATGCGGGCAAGCATACAGCGTACCCTCTCGCCGCCTGACAGCACATTGACGGGCTTCAGCGCTTCGTCACCGGAAAACAGCATACGTCCAAGGAAACCGCGCACATAGGTATCGTCCTGGTCGGGCGAATACTGCCTTAGCCAATCGACAATGGACTCGGTGCCGCCGAAAAACGAAGCGTTTTCCTTTGGAAAGTACGAAAAACTTACCGTCTGCCCCCAGTAAACATCACCCGAATCTGGTTTCCTGATACCGGCAAGCACGTCAAACAGCGCGGTTTTGGCGATATGCTCAAGGCCGGCAAACACAATTTTGTCATTTTTGTTCACAACAAGCGAAAAATCATGCAAAACCTCCCCCCCATCCACCGAAACACACAATTTTTCAACCCGTAGCACGTTGTTTCCTATCGCACGATCCGGTTTAAAGCCGACAAACGGGAATTTCCGGCTCGTAACAGTAAGGTTTTCGAGGTCCAGCTTCTCCAAAACCTTCTTCCGGCTCGTCGCCTGCCGGCTTTTCGCCGCGTTGGACGCAAAACGCTGGATGAATTCCTTTAGTTCCTTCGCCTTCTCTTCCCGCTTTTTCAGTTGTTCGCGCCCCTGTCTCTGGAGCATCTGGCTCATCTGGTACCAGAAATCGTAGTTGCCGGAGTAGGGCCTTATCCGCCCCATGTCGATGTCGCAAATATGGGTACAGACGGCGTTCAAAAAGTGCCTGTCGTGCGAAACAACGATGACAATGTTGGGGAAGCCAATCAAAAATTCCTCAAGCCAGGCAATGGATTCGAGGTCAAGGCCGTTGGTAGGCTCGTCAAGCAGCAGAATGTCCGGGTTTCCGAACAACGCCTGGGCCAGAAGTACGCGCACCTTCTTTGATTCGTCAAGCTCGGACATTCTTTTTGAATGATCCGCCTCGTCCAGCCCCAGTCCGGACAAAAGCCGCCCTGCCTCCGACTCGGCCTCCCAGCCGCCCAACTCGGCAAAGTCCCCCTCAAGTTCGGCAGCCCGCAGGCCGTCCGCCTCGGTAAAATCCTCTTTGGCGTAGACCGCCTCCCGCTCCTTCATCACACCGTAAAGGACGGGATAGCCGTATATCACGGTGTCCGTGACCGTATACTCCTCAAACGCAAAGTGGTCCTGCCTCAGAACCGCCATACGTTCCTTGCCGGAAATCGTTATCTCGCCCTTGTCATGCTCAATCTCACCGTCAAGTATTTTCAAAAACGTGGACTTCCCCGCCCCGTTCGCTCCGATAATTCCGTAACAGTTCCCGCCGGTAAACTTTAGGTTTACCTCTTTAAACAGAGTCCGCTGTCCGTACGACAGACTCAGGTCGCTTACAGTAATCACTTATGTTTCCTCATTATAAAAATAACTTAACGTCGCCGCGAATCGCGGAAACGTCCCTGTAAATTAACGTAAGTCCGACGATACGGGGGGGGGGGGGGGTATATGGAAGCATTGATTTATACGAATGCGCGTAAATCAGCGCTACTTTACTGCCGTGTCATCCGCGCATACCGGGTCAAAGGCCCATAGCCTTTGAAACCGTATTTCCCCGCCCGACGCGCCGTTTCAAAGAATTTCCGTAAAATTATCGGACTCACGTTGAATTATGCACTAAACAGGCGGATGTTTCTATCAGGGCGCGGTACGGGGCGGGAATTGGACTCCTGTAGACCCGGCCGTACTTGCGGCGCGTAACGCGACGGGCGGGCGGGTGGAAATTGCCCCGAAAGTATGGTACTGTAAAACAGTTTAGGACAGGAGGTAATTATGGGTGATACACTGAAAGACCTTAAGGAAAGGCGGAGTATCCGTAAGTACAAGGCGGAGCAAATCAAGGACAGCGAGCTTGACGCGGTGCTGGAGGCCGGCACCTGGGCGGCAAGCGGAGCAGGCGCCCAGCCTGCCGTGATGGTTGTGCTACAGGACCCGGACAAAATAGCGCGCCTTGAAAGGTTGAACGCGCGGGTAACCGGCAACGCGGACGCAAAAACGTTCTACGGCGCTCCTACCGTTGTTACCGTGCTTGCCGACAAGGAGCGTCCTACATGGGTGGACGACGGCAACATGGTTATAGCGAATCTGCTCAACGCGGCTTACGCCGTGGGGCTTGGTTCCTGCTATATCTACCGCGCGAAGGATATCTTTGACGGGGCGGAAGGTAAGGACCTGCTCAAGGAATGGGGGCTTGGCGAAAACTACGGGGGCGTGGGGCACGTGCTGTTAGGTTATGCCGGTGAAAGTCCCCGTCCCAAACCGCGCAAGGACGGCTATATAATCAAGGTACGCTGATGCCGGATAGTTGGATGTACTGTTGAAGCCCGTATACCGCCTTGTAAGCGTATGCCTGGCGGCGGCGTTTACCTTGACATCCGTTTTCCCGCTGGAAGCGGCCGGGTCCGGTACGCCGGTATATGTGAGCAGCAGCGGTAAGAAATACCATCGTTTTGACTGCAAAACGTTGCGGAGCAAAAAGTTCAGGATAGAACTTGCCGACGCCGAAAGGTCCGGTTACAGGCCGTGCCTGCTTTGTAAGCCGGCGCGGAATGACGATGCGCTTTACCGTGTAAATATCGAAAATATCAGATCCTACCGGCAGGTCGACATAAAAAAGATGCCGCGCGGGACGCTTACCCGCCATATTGACGGCGACACGGTCCATGTTACACTTGAAAACCCGCCGCCGGGCCTAAACAGAGTCGAAAAAATACGGATGATAGGGGTGGATACCCCGGAAACGGTGCATCCCGGCAGGGGTGTAGAATATTTTGGCAGGGAAGCAAGCGATTTTACGAAAAAAGCGCTCCTCGGCAAGGTGGTGTACATCGCGCTGGACTGGGACACCCGCGACAGGTACGGACGCCTGCTTGCTTATATCTACACGCCGGACGGCGGATGCCACAACGTCGAGCTCTTAAAACAGGGGTACGCCCACGCCTATACCCGCTTCCCGTTTCAGTTTTTGGAAGAATTTAGGAAACTTGAGCGGGAAGCCCGCGACGCGAAGGCCGGACTATGGGCCGCGGACGCCGGACGCTAAGGATTCCCGACTCCTCCGCCAAGGGACGCGGCTTTACCCATGTGAATGTAATGTTACCGCTTAGGGTAGCAGTTCAACTTCAAATTCAAGGAAGCTGTTCGGCGGGATTAAACCGTTGCCCGCCCCGCTTTCGCCGTAAGCAAGCTCCGGCGGTATCACAAGTGTACGTTTTTCGCCCGGACACATATCGAGTAGCATTTCGTCCCAGCCGGGAATCACCTGACCAGTACCGGCGTTGAATTCGAAAGGCCCTCCGTGCCTGTCGGAAGAGTCAAGCACTTGTCCGGAAAGCAACGTAAGTTTGTAGTTGGTTCTTATTTTTTGCCCTTTCTTTGGTTTGTTGCCCGAACCTTGTTTGTTTACCACATACCATATACCGGAAGCGCTTTTTAAAGCGTTGGGATACTTGGCTTCGATTTTGGCAATATTATCTTTCCGTACGGCACCTAGCTTTTTGGCCGCCGCACTGGCGGCGGCCTTTTCCAGACTGTCAAAACTTGCCTGGTTTGGCAGGAATGCCGCCGCCGCCGCGCCGTTCCGCACGATGGTGACGCTTTTAAGTGTATCCCCCTGCCGCACGGCGTCCACAATATCCTGCCCGCGAACAACGCGCCCAAATACGCTGTGTTTGCCGTCCAGCCAAGGCGTCGCCTTGTGTGTGATAAAAAACTGGCTGCCGTTTGTGTTGGGGCCGGAATTTGCCATCGACAATACCCCGGGTCCGTCGTGTTTCAGGCCGGGATCGAATTCGTCATGGAACTTGTAGCCGGGCCCGCCAGTGCCGTTACCAAGCGGATCGCCGCCCTGAATCATAAAATCGGCTACCACACGGTGAAACTTCAGGCCGTTATAAAAGGGTTTGCCCCTAGCCGCGTCCATCTTACCCTCGGCAAGTGCCACAAAATTACCGGCGGTAAGCGGAACCCTGTCGTAATACAGCTTTACCACGATCTGACCGCGGTTTGTGTCTATAACGGCGAACACCCCGTCGCCCAAATCCTCAAAAGCTCCCGGCTGTGCCGTAAACGAATCAGACAAATTTTTCTCCTTGCTGTGGATAGCCGCGTTCAAAAAATGCGGCGACATAAATATAAACAGGCCGCAAAATACGGCGGTAGTCTTAATACGGACGGGTATGCCCGGAATACATATACCTTTCATTTTACCCCCGCCTCAGTGTACACGGAAAGCGGGAATTTGCCAATACCGCCACCCGCCCCGCCAGCCCGCCAGCGGGCCTCACACCCGCTACGCGCCCGCCAGTGGGTTTAAAGTCCGCTACGCGGTAGCATCCCGAGGGCGGGTTTTACGTCGTGCCTTCGCTCCGCAAAAAGCGATAGGCATACGCGCCTGTAGCAGGGGTTGGTTTGATGTTTCAGGAACCGCGAATACCGCCCCCGCCAGCCCGCCCCGCCAGCGGGCCTCACACCCGCTACGCGCCCGCCAGCGGGTTTAAAGTCCGCTACGCGGTAGCATCCCCAAAGCGGGTTTTACGCCGTGCCTTCGCTCCGCAAAAAGCGATAGGCATACGCGCCTGTAGGCCGGGGGGTGATATGATGTTTCAGGAACCGCGAATACCGCCCCCGCCCCCCCCCCCGCGGCGCGGGGCGGGGGGGGGCTCCTCCCCCCCCCCGGGGGGGGGGGCGCCCCCCCCCCCGCGTCATTCGCGGTTTTCAAAACATCGAACCAAACACAGCTTGCAGCCGCGTATGCAAACCGCCCCTTTCGGACCCGAGGGCAGAACCCGAACTCCGCTTTGGGGATGCTACCGCGTAGCGGACTTAAAACCCGCTGGCGGGCGCGTAGCGGATGTGAGACCCACTGGCGGGCGGGCGGGCGGGCG
>JAITKQ010000175.1 GCA_031278295.1 Spirochaetaceae bacterium
CTACGGTGGTACACGAGAGGGAAAAGGAGTACGCGCTGGAAAACGGTTTTTACGTGATAGAGCCTTCCGGGGAAGACGTGCTGGTGACCCGGCCGGAGGCCAGCCCCCGGATTTGGCAAGGGTCCAGGGGCTAAGGCACGAAAATCCTGCGCCTTACTTTATTCTGTCCTAGTGTTTGCTACCCCGCTGTTCGGAGGCCTGCCCCTTACCCAAGCCGAAGGCTTGGGTAAGGGGCTTCGCGCTTATTTCCGGCGGGCTTACGGGCAGGAATAAACGCTTCGCGCCTGTCTCCGCATTACCGCGAGCAGTAATTTTACATTTACCGGTTTATCTTTGCCGGCATTGCCGAAAAAGCCGCCGCGTACGAAACGCGGGGATTGGAGGGGCGCGAAGCCTTCGCGCGCAGCGTTCGCGCGAAGACATTCGCGGAGGGAATGGAGCGGAACCCCGCGAAGCCCGGTTTCCGGCACGAAGGGCCGGAAATGCGCCCGAATTACATGAAAAATTTTTGTAAATGTAAAACTGCTGAAACGGTTAAGGGGCTGCGGTTAAACGACAGGGGGCGGCTGCCAGGCGACAGTTTTCTCAAACTTTTCGATGAACGAGACGAGGGCCTTTACACCTTCCTCCGGCATCGCGTTGTAGATGCTGGCGCGGAGACCTCCTACAAGGCGGTGGCCGGCCAGGTTCACCAAGCCCTGCGCGGCGGCCTCGTTCAGGAAACGTTTTTCCAAGGCGGCGCGGCGCACGTCATCCCCTTCATTAACGACAAAGCTAACGTTCATAAGGCTGCGGCAGGATTTCTCCACCGGCGTACGGAACAGGCGGGAGGCGTCCAGGCAGCCGTACAGCAGCGCGGCCTTCCTGCGGTTACGCTCCGCTATGGCGTCGATGCCGCCCATCCCCTGTATCCACTTCAAAACAAGGCCCATCACATAGATACAGTAGCAGGGCGGCGTGTTGTAGAGGGATTTTTCTTTGGCGTGTATGTCGTAACGGAGCATCGCGGGCGTCCACGGCGGCGCGGCCCCAAGTAGCTCGTCACGGATTATCACAACCGTACAGCCGGCCGGCCCCAGATTCTTTTGAGCGCCGGCAAACAGAAGCCCGAAACGTGAAATATCCAGCGGCTCGGACGCGATACAGCTTGAAACATCCGAGACAAGCGGCACAGCCCCCGTCACGGGCGGACTCTGCCATCTAGTCCCAAAGATCGTGTTGTTGTAACAGATGTAGTAGTAAGCGTCACCCGCTTCCGGCGGGGGCGCGGGCGGGATGTAGCTGTAGTTTTTATCCTTCGACGAGGCGGCCACGCGGACATTGACATACTTCCCGGCCTCGTCAATCGCTTTCGACGCCCAAACGCCCGTATCGACATAAGCGGCGGTTTTCCGTACGCCGCCGTCCGCGTCACCGGCAAGGTTTATCGGAACCATCGCGAACTGCAACACCGCCCCGCCCTGCAAAAAAAGTACGCGGTAGCTGTCCGGAATCGTCAAAACCTCACGCAGCAGGCGTTCCGTTTTTTCAATGATCGGCAGAAAATCGGCGGAACGGTGGCTCATCTCCATCGCGGACTGCCCCGTGCCGTTCACATCCGGCATCTCAGATGCGGCCTGTTCAAGTACTTCCAGAGGCAGCATAGAAGGTCCTGAAGAAAAATTGTAAACCCGTTTCATCTAAGCATCAGCTATTGACGCGCTCAACATACTCGTTGGTCTCCGTGTTCACCAGAATCTTTTCGCCCTGCTTTATAAAGAGCGGAACGCGCACGGTAAGGCCGGTTTCCGTGGTGACGGGCTTGGTCGCGCCGGAAACGGTGTCGCCTTTGACATAGTTTTCACTTTCGGCAACGGTAAAAACCACCTTGTACGGTATTTTTATATCAATTACCTTGCCTTCCCATATCGTAAGGTCGTAACTTTCGTTTTCCTGTAGGTAGTACTTTTTATCCTCCATGCCGTCAAACGGCACCTCGTACTGTTCGTAATTTTCACCGTCCATGAAGTGATAGCTCTCCTGATCGGTATACTGGTACTGGCAGCTATGTACATCGACGGTGGCGTCCTCAACTTCCTGCTGGGTAGGGATCGTCAGCGACAGCACGGAACCGTCCTTTATACTCTTCATCTTGATCCGCGCAATCGCCGTCCCCTTTCCGGGAGTGTGGAATTCGCGCTCGACAACAAGGTAAGGCTGACCCTTCTGCAACAAACAAGTACCTTTTACAATATCAACACCGCGTATCATTTAACCCTCATCTTAAACCGGACCGCGTGGTACACATCGTATCAAACGGCGCTTTTTCAGTAGACTCATGCGGAATCCGGCTTCCGCACCGGTTAAATTATGCCAAAAACAGGAGATTTTGTCTATGCCACGAGGCAAGTCCCGCAAGACAGGCAGTATAGAAGCTTGCCGCTGCCGGCTGTGCCGGACCCGGTGCGGGCCTCTACCACAGTGAGGCGGGGTAAACGCCCGACGCGGTAAGTTCGGATACACGGCGCACGGCGGCGGCGCGGTCCTCGGCATAGGTTACGCCGAACCATTCGGAGTCGGCCTCAAGGGCGCGGAAAGACAACGCGCCGCTTTTTATGAAGCTGTCAACCGCTTTGGGAATGTAGCATTCGCTTTGGGTTTCGAGCCCCTGTTTTTCGAGAAAATGATCAAAGTAAACGTGCAAAGCACTGAAAATCGAGGTTGGAAAGCCCCAAAAATTCATGGAAACCGGCGTATCCGCCGCCAATTCCCACCGTGAACCGTCTTTTTCCGTATTGAATATCACCTTCCCCTCTTTTTTTATGTTCAAAAGTTCTTCAACGGAGTTAAGGCGGCCGTCTTTTATCCCGCAGACGCCTCTTGTAACGCTTCCCCTTGGGCTTAAGGTGTTTTCCAGCCTGTACGGGACCAGCGCGCCCTCGCCGCTTTCGTCATCAGAGAGGAATTTTCCCAATTCGGCGTAGGCTTCCCTGCCATAGAAGTCATCGGCGTTTATCACGGCAAACGGAGCGTCCACCGCCTGTTCCGTACAGAGTACGGCGTGCGCCGTGCCCCAGGGTTTGGTACGCTTTGCCTTTTTTGCTTCCGCCGCGATGCCGGCGGGGATTAGGCTGTCCATCTCCTGAAACACAAGTTCGTAAGGTACGGCACCGCCCATACGGGCAAGCACGATACCCCTGAAATCATCTTCTATGTCATGCCTGATTACAAAAACAACCTTCCCGAATCCGGAACGAAGCGCGTCAAAAACCGAATAATCCAGCAGCGCCTCGCCCGACGCTCCAATCTTATCCATCTGCTTAAGCCCGCCATAGCGGCTTCCCATGCCGGCGGCCAGCACAACAAGAATAGGTTTATTTTTCATAGATTAAGGATAAGCGCGAGAAACCTACTATTCAATAGCCCGCCCCTCGCCCCGTATCAGTAGCTTGCTTCGAGGTATTCCCGCAAGGCCGCAGGGAAGTTTTCCGCTATACTGCGCTGTGCGCCAATCAGGGCACGCTTGTCCGCGTCTTCCTGGCTGGCAGGGTGAGATTCACGGTCCGCTATGTTGAAGGTAAACAACTCCGCGCCGGTACCGGTGTCTACCAAGGCCGCGTCCACCGTATAGTGGGTGTTGAAGTAGGCGGTCTTTGGGGCGGGAGAGGCGGACAGGGCCGCTTCCAGCACAAAACGGGAATTGCGTCCGCCTGTCCTTAAGCCTTCCGCGGTGAACACGTTGGCGAATGCCGCCTTGATACGGCCGTTTGAGTCGCCTTTTACCCGCACATCTACAGGTATACTTTTTGCCCTGTCAAACGCGGCGTTCACATCGGCGGCCAGTGCGGAAATTTCCTGACGGCGATCCTGTCCGTCAAGCATGGACAGAACAAGCGCGTAAGTATCCGCATTGACGGTAAGGGCCTGAGCTCGTTTGCACTGCGCGACGGCTTCAAAGTTAAGGCCGTCAGGCATCGCTATAAGGGAGCCTACCTCATGTACCGTTTTGTCCAATTCGGCTGAGTAAAAGGCGGCGCATTTGCTTTTTTCCATCACGGCCGCCGCGTACCAGACCCGATTCCGCGTATCGTCCCATGTTTCTTTAATTTCGGCCCCGATAAGTTTGTCCAGCGCGGCGGAAGCCTCGACGGACCGGCTCAAATTCGATTCGGAAAAAGAATTGCCGTTCACCTGTCTTTCCGAGTCGCTCATACTCACCCTGCTTGTTACGGACTGTTTGAAGAACGAGGTCAAAGAGGCGACCGCGTTTTTTTCGGCGGTCCGGCGATCGGCGCCCGCGCCAACCGCTGAAACGTAGAGACTGTCAGGGTACACGGCGGAAGGCTTATCCACCCACGCCGGTTTGTTTTGCGCGCTTAAGGACATCAGAATGCCAAGCGTAAAAAAAACAGGCAACCAAATGTTTTTCATAATTATCCTCCTAAAAACGCGAATGAAAAGGGATTTTTAATCTTTGGCCCTTGCCGCCAAAAGCGTCCAGACCGAATTTGTTTTTTTATCAAACCATGTTTCAAGAATCATCACGTTTACCAGCTCGCCTTCGCTTTTCGTAAGGCTAGTCGTCAGTTTTGCGCCGTCCACATCTACAACTTCGTTTGAAACCCTTGTAGACAGCAAGGGCAGCAACGAGACAAGCGCCGTTTCGTAAGAGGCCGTATGTGTTTTTTGAAGCGAGCCCTTGTTCCGCGAATAACCCACGCCGGCCAGAAAACCCGGAATATCCGCGGCGTAATATTTGACCCAGAC
>JAITKQ010000178.1 GCA_031278295.1 Spirochaetaceae bacterium
CTTGACGCTAATCGCGTTTCCCTAAGGAGAGAGCTCATTTCATTGCGCAAATGTGTCAACAAAGTTGACATTCACGTTAAAGTAGCACCGATTGCGCCAACATAGTTGGCGAATTCTCGTATTGAATAAATCAGTGCTTCATTAGCGCAATTTGCAGGTTTTGTCTAAATTTAGCCGTTATTTTTGATATGCCGGAATTGCCGGGCAAAATGTAAAACAACGAAGGCAGGCCGCCCATTACTTTTCGGCTTTTCTTTTCAACAGCTTCTTAAGCCAAGCCGCCGGGATACCCGTTATCCGCGCGTTCTACCGGTCAGGTACGCGGCTGTCCAGCTCAAGGTAGATGACCGTGTCCGGGCCGACCGCGCCGCCTACCGGCGGGCTTTGGCGGACGACATAACCGTCCCCTTTAACATTTATGCTGAGATCGTCCCGTAGTAGGAGCGGGAGTATCTGACGTTTGGAGTAGCCTGTCAGGTCCGGCATCACATCGGATATGAACGGGACCTGGACGGAGGGCAGGCGTACCAGACCTGAGTGGTTTGCGGTCGGGTTTCTGCCGCGCGGTATGCCTATGTAGCTTACGAGCGCTTCGGCGGCCTCACGGATCGGGGGGGCGGCGATCCGTCCGCCTAAATAGGATGGACCTTTGGGTTTGACGATCACTATGTACAGCACGAGAACCGGCTCGTCGGACGGCAGTAACGCGATACAGCTTGCGATGAAGTCCGTGTCCGAGTAACTGTTCGTAGCGCTGTCTATAACCTGTGCCGTGCCGGTCTTGACGGCAAGCGCTATGTCGCCGATGCCGGCCCGGTAGCCCGTTCCAAGGGGCGATGTTACGTCCGTCATGTAGGAGCGCAGTTCCCGCGCCGTCTCCGGTTTTAGCACCCGGCGCGGCTGGGGAAGGCCGGGTTTTCGTGGATTTTTACCGCTTGCGTCCTCTATTTGAAGCACAACGTGCGGGGTAACCATCATCCCGTCGTTTGCTATCGCGGTCGCGGCCTGAAGCATCTGAAGGGCCGATACCGCGATCTCCTGGCCCATAGCGATGGTGGGCTTGGTACGCTCCGACCAGCGTTCCGGCGGACGGAGGAAGCCCGCCGTCTCGCCGGGCAGGGCGGAGTTTGTTTTTTCGCCGAATCCAAGTTTTCGTATACCGTCGTAAAACACTGCCCTACCCATGCTGTCCGAGGCGTAAGCCGCTCCCGCGTTACACGAATAGGTGATGATCCTGCGCGGATCAACCGCGCCGTGCGCGCCAAGACAGTTTATCACGATACGCTCGCCCAGGTTTGTCGTATGCTCGTAGCTTCCGTTACAGTAAAAGGAGCTTTGCGGACTTATCGCGCCTGAGTCCATGATTGCCGCGAGCGAAAACACCTTGAAAACCGATCCCGGTTCGTATGCCCACACGGCGGGCCTTATCATACGGGACTGTTCGTTGCTTTCCTTGAACAAGTTGGGATCAAAACCGGGCTGGCTTGCCGCGCCAAGTATTTCGCCGGAACGGGGATCCATGGCCAGCAGCATAAGGGCTTCAGCCTGGTTTTCGACAAGCGTTTTTTCAGCGATTTCCTCAAGCAGGTACTGGATCGTGGTGTCTATCGTCAGGATAACATGGTTACCCGCTATGCCGCCCGGAAATTCAGGCGTACCCGGACCCTTTGCCCTAAGTTCACCGTCAAATGCGTACTCAATTCCGGAGAGGCCTGAATTTTCATCGCCGGTAAAGCCGATTATCTGACTGGCAAGCGGTCCTTCCGGGTAAATTCTTCCCATCACGGGATCTATGTTTACGCCGTCTACCAGGCCGGCCGCCGCGAGTTCGTCTATCTTGTTGATGGTATCCTGGTCAACCTGTTTCTTTAAGTATAAAAAATCGGTTCCGGAAAGCTCTATCCTGTCAACGATTTCCTTTTCGCCCATACCGACGATCGGCGAAAGGACGGAGGCGAGCGCGTTCAGATCGCCGGTTTGCGGCCGCCATACGGTAACATTACCGGAACGGGACGGCATGGCGAGGATTCTGCCGTTTCTGTCCAGTATCTGCCCCCTGTCCGCCGTTAAATACGTCCTCGGCTTGATATCTTGACTCGGACGCAGCATCAACGAGGCGTACTTCACGATGATGGCGGCTGTAGCAAGCAGCAGAAAAAAAATAAACCCTATAAACCTGATCCTGTGCGGGGCTAAGCCGCGGTTCCGTTCCATTATTTTATTCCGATAACCCTGCCAAGTATATTATCGAGCGGGACGGGCCCGTAGGCGCGTGAATCGTACGATTCCAGGCTGTTATCACCCAGGGCGAGGAAGCGTCCATCGCCCGGTAGCCCGGCGCAGCGTTTGACGGCCAGATCGCCCAGGGGCGTGTAGAACACAACAATGTTCCCTTTGTCCGGCAAGGCCCAACGGAACAGGTAGCTTTTATGCAGAGGCGGGCGGAAGCCATAGGCCAGACGGTTAATCACCAGTACACGTCCGCTCCGTATCGCGGGACTCATCGACTCCCCCTGCGCAACCATAAAATCAAAAAAAAACAGTTTCAGGACGAGCGCGGCGCTCAGGGCTGAAAGTATGGCAAAGCTTACTGCTGTATTTTCTTTTTTTCCCATAATATCGACCCGGCGTCAGGCCGGCATCTCATCCAAGTATAAACCAAGTAAGTTTCTATGTCGATAAAGCAAGTATGATGAATGATAACACGGACATTATATTGAAGTCGCAGCAGGTAGCCCGCCGGAAAAACGTTTACGCGGTTCAGGGCAACATGGCGCTGAAGGGCATAGAGCAGATGTACCAAAAACCGCTTCACAAGAAACGGCTTTCCGTACCCGGGCCAATGCCGGAGAAATTCCGGTATGTGTACGAAGACACGGGCGAAACCATAAAAAACGTCCCTTCCCCTGCCCGTGTTGGAATAAAAACCAGGTTTTTTACGCCGGAGTTGATTATTCTGTATATCTGCATCGCCGCGATGACGGTATTTTGTTACTACGCGCTGCTCTGGCACGATGACGGGTCGGCGTTTAACCTCGAATCGGAGGCTGCCACAAGGAAAAAAATGCTGGCCTATGCTTTGGGGGCCGAGCCGGAACACCTGCCTCAACCTGAAAATATGCCGCTTACCGTCAATGAAACTTTTTCATGGAACAACTATACGGTCAAAAAAGGTGACAGCGTATCCAAGATTGCGGCGGACAACAGCCTTTCGCTGGACGCGATCATCGCCTCAAACAACCTGCACAACGCGCGGTTGCTCCGCGAAGGCGATGTTCTCCGTATCCCAAACATGGACGGCATCCCTTACACCGTGGTAAAGGGGGACTCGTACCAGAAAATCGCGGACAGGATGAACGTAGCCATCGAAGCTATCCTGGACGCCAACGACATCCAGGATGACAACATAAAAGCGGGGGACATCCTGTTCCTGCCCGGCGCAAGGATGCGCTCTGACGATCTGAAGATGGCCCTGGGGGAACTTTTTACGTACCCGGTACGCGGACGGCTTAGCTCACCTTTCGGCTGGCGCAAGGACCCGTTCACCGGCCAGCGCCGCTACCACAGCGCCGTCGATTTGGCGGCAAATACGGGGACGCCCGTCAATGCCGCGGCGGACGGCAAGGTTACCACCGTGGCCTATAGCTCCGTTTTTGGAAACTACATCATCATCACGCACGGCGGCGGCTTTCAGAGTATGTACGCCCACCTTAACTCGACAAACGTGAAAGAAGGCGCAAATGTTACCCAGGGCGGCAAGATCGGTACGGTAGGCAGCACGGGACGGAGTACCGGTTCGCACCTTCATTTCGCGATCTACAAAAACGGCAGGGCGGTCAACCCGCTTGAGTATATAAAGTAATAGGTGCTAGTATATTGACATCATGCTTTGCTTCAACAATGGCTGGCGGGACTCAATTCAGGAAACGCAGTCCTGGCGGCGTCCGATCCAAATGACGGTTGGATCTTAGTGGTGTTTTGGAGAAAATAATGCGGAAATTAGTGCTGATACTGATTGCTATTATAGCTGCTGCAACCTTTATACGTTCATGGGAGGGGCCGCTCAAAGCGGAAGAACAGGCTGTCGATTCCGGCGCCGCCGCCGCGATGCCAAATTCACAGGCTAAATGAGGATTCCTTCGTTGATCAACGGCGCCGCGCTGTTTCAAAAAATCGTGGACAAGGCATGCGTCAGGCTTGAACAAAAAAACGCCGGGTTGGTGCTGATTCGTATTGGTAAACTCGATTCGCTACTGTCCGGAATTGAAAAACGCCTGGGAGTCTGTTACACTTCGAGCATGAAATCCCAAAAATCAGCGCTGCCGCTTCCCGCGTATCGGATCTGACCGGCCACACCTGACCGGCGCCGCTTGTTCCACAAACCGCTACCTAAGCAAAGTTTCGCGGCAACCGGAAAATCACCGGGATCTGTGGCGGAAAATGACGCAAAACCTACAGGCGCGACAGGCCGACAAGCCTCCCCACGCCTGGTCAGTACCGGTTAAGCGCCTGACTCGGATGCAAACGGGGCGCTAAACGCCGTGAGATAGGGGGGGGGGGGGGCGAACCACGGCAGGCACGGCTTGGCATGGAAATATAGCGGATATTCTTACCTCATGTTAAACCAGTACCCGTTCTATGTATGGATTCAGAAAGAGGCGGGCGGCGGCGGCGTACATCACACGGAACGGGATAAAGCCGCCGGTTCTGTAGTTTTCGCCGCTCTCCGTTATGTCCGCTACCGTAAAATCGTATGTCTGGCCCGCCGTTTCCACTCCACCGTCAAGCGGCTTGATGTCGTACATCGACGCGCCTAGGAGACCAAAGTCCAGCACGGCGCAACGGCGTCTGCCGCTTTTGCGCGGCGCGGCCACACCGCCAAAGGCGGTGTGGCCGGCATTTTTCACGGGCGCAATCATCTTTTCACGGATTTCGACAATCTCGCCGTACAGCGTAAACGCGCCGCGCCCAAAGCCTTCCAGCGTGAGGGCGGACGAGGAATCGTAGCCAAAAAAGATGCCTTCTCCCATGCGCAGTTCCGTGGCCGCGCCGGTCAGCGCCCCCGACTCCAAGAGTTTGTATACGACCGTCCCGCCAACCGACACGGTTGGCGGGACGTTGCGGTTCCGATCCTGCGGCAACGCGGCGGCGCAGCCTGCAAGTTTCCTTACCGTTGCGGCATCTGGCATTTTACCGGACAGGCAGCCTAAGTTAGCGGACAGGCCGCAAATACGCGCGTTGCGGTAGCGCGCCGCTACCGCCGGTATATCCTCCATGTAAAAACCGTCCCTTAAATCGCCGGCCTCGGCGACCAGCACGGTTTCCGGGCGCAAGCTTTCGGGCAGGGACTCGACGGCGGCAAGCAGGGTTTCGTCCGAAACAAAGATTCTGTCCGCGCGGTGGGCCGGCGCAAGGCCGGGTATCCGCCGTATATATTTCAGCGTGGTTTTAATCAGCGATCTTTTGCATCTCCCTGGCGGAACAAGATCGGACCGTGCGAAGTTTGCGGCATTCGTATCCGCGATCGAATCAACGCCGTTTTCGCAAAGCAGCCTTACCATTCCCGGATCGCTTGTAAAAAATTTGGTAACTACCGTCAAAGATACGGCTTGTTTTCGGCATACATCCATAACCTGGTTAAGGTTTTCGATAATTGTGTTGCCATTTGCCTCAATATATGACACTTTTGTATTATAGCGTTACGCTTGTTTTCTGTCGAGGCGCTTTTGCGTCAAATGATAATTTTTGTGGAAGGTATATTATGTTAAATAGTAGGTTAAAATATTTCAAATTTATCGTCGCCCTGTTCGTTACAGGTTTAACAATATTTTGTATGACGTGCGCGCCCGGCGGCGCGGTTTACAACGGCATGGACTCCGCCGGCGCGATTCCGGTTATGGAGAATCTAAGGCAGGGTATTCTGCCCGGAGGTCTCCACTACTACATATACGAAAACAGTAAGCCTGAAAACCGCGCCAACCTAACCCTGGCTGTCAACGCGGGCGCGGTACTGGAAGATGATGACGAAAACGGTCTCGCCCATTTTGTTGAACACATGGCGTTTAACGGGACAGACCGTTTTTCAGAGTCGGAAGTGGTGGACTACCTGCGCTCGCTCGGTATGCGTTTTGGCGCGGATGTCAACGCCTATACAAACGCCGACGAGACGGTTTACGGGATAGAAGTCCCTGTCGAAACTGACGGCGACGGCATAAAACGTATTCCCGGCAAGGCTTTGGACATAATTGAAGACTGGACTCGCGCGATAACTTTCGCGCCGGAGGCTGTCGATGACGAACGGCGCGTAATTATGGAGGAGTACCGGCTGCGGCGTTTGGGGCCGGAAGGCCGCCGGCAAAAGATACTCTGGGCGGAACTGCTGGCCGGTTCACGTTACGCGGAGCGCGACGTTATAGGCCTGCCGGAAATAATAGAAAACGCCCCGGCGGAGAGGCTGAAAGGCTTTTATAAAAAATGGTACAGGCCGGAAAATATGGCGCTGATATTTGCCGGCGACTTTGACGGCAAGGCGCTTGAAGAAAGCCTTGCCTCATATTTTGACATACCGGCAGGCCCGGATAAATTTGTTCACCCTGAATATTCCCTGCCGCCGCCTGTAGAAAATAACATCAGGGTTGAAATATTTACCGACCCTGAACTTCCGTATACACAGGCGGCATTTTTTTATAAACAGGACTATAAAAAAAATAAAAACAACATCGCGGAATACAGGGAAGAACTGATTGACAACTTGATAGGCAGAATGCTGGAGGAACGTTTTCAGGATGTGCAGCTTAACCCGCAGTCGCCGTTCGTCGCCGCAAGCGCCGATTTTATCAGCATTGTCCGCCCTTCACGCTTTTATGCCATCAGCCTGGCGAGCAAGCCGGGTATGATGGATCAGGCTTTGGACGGCATTCTGGCGATAAAAGAATCGATAAACCGGTATGGCTTTACAAATACGGAAATCAAAAGGGCCAAACAGTCCCTGCTCTCCGATACGGCAAGCCGCGCCGCCGAAAAAGAAAAAAGCGAGACGTATTTTTTTGTCATAAAATTAACCTCTCGATATTTTAACAACATTTCCATACCTGACATTGATTGGGAACTTGAAGCGCTTGAAAAATTACTGCCGTCAATAAGCAAAAATGACATTCACAGAGCAGTAAAAAATTATTTTTTATACAACGATCTCTTTCTCTTTATTTCCGCGCCGGAAGCGGAAGCCGTGAATATTCCGTCGAAAGACGCCATAATACAGAAGGTAAAATCCTCAGGGCGGCTTAAAATAAAAAAGCCGGACGAGGCTGTTTTCGATTCGGCCATTCTGGATAGAGCGCCTGAGCGCGGCAGCATTGCCGAAGAAACGGTGAACGAAAAGACAGGTATTGTTGAATGGAAGCTGGATAACGGGGCGCGGGTGCTGCTAAAAAGCACAACAAACAAGAATGATGAAATTGAATTCTACGCCGTATCGCGCGGCGGTGTGGCCGCCGCGGCGCTGGAAGACACGGTATCGGCGAAGGTTGCGGCGGAACTGCTCAGCGCGTCGGGAGCCGGCCCCTGGCCGCGCCGGGAACTTGTCAAAAAACTTTCCGGCAAACAAGTTTCTTTTTCGTTCAATACAAACGATTTTACGCGCAGCGTACAGGGCTGGTCGAATACCGCCGATCTGAAAACATTGTTTGAATTGCTCTATCTGACATTTACCGATCCCGTAATCGATTCTGAGGTTGTTCCTGTGGTAATTGACGAGTACCGTACGCTGCTTGCCCGGCGTTCACAAAATCCTGAATCCGTATTTTTCGATGAAATAAAAAAAATAACGTACGGCAACAACCCCCGGTTTATGCCGCTTACCATGGAGGACATACCGAAAATCAACGCGGACAAGGCGCTCGCCTTCATAAAAAAATGCCTTAACCCGGCTGATTATACCTTTGTGTTTACAGGCAACACGGACCGCGAAACCTTGTCCGCTCTTGTCGAAACATACATTGCGTCAATTCCGGCGACGGCGGATTTTAACCAATGGGTGCAGCCTTCCCCTCCGGTCAAACGGCCGGGAAAGGCGGATTCCGTATTACGCATGGGAAAAGAAGAAAAAAGCTATGTTTACTCCGGAAGATTTATTGCAAAAACTTTTGACGAAAATACGGCGATGTTGTGCAACGCGATTTCCGAATATATGGATATTATACTTGTAGAATCTGTTCGCGAAAAATTGGGCGGGGCTTATGCAATCGAAGCGGCAGTTTCGCTTTCTCCTGTTCCGCCTGACGGTGAACTTTGCTTTGAAATATTTTTTGTATGCGATCCCAAGCGCGCGGTGGAACTAAACGCGGCCATAGAAGCGGAACTCGCCAGGATCGCGGACGGCACTATCAACGCGGATACGTTTGACAAGGCGAAAAAGGCGTTGATAAAAAACTGGGAACAATCCATGCAGAGCAACAGCTATTTAAGCAGAACTTTTGCGAACTATGCCGTTATTTTTGATATTCCGGCGGAGCATCTGTTTCAACGTCCGGCCGCATACGAGGCCCTGCGCCCGCTCGACATGCAAAATTTGATGAAACAAATTCTGCAAAGCGGGCCGGTAAGCGTTATTATGTACCCCGAAGGGTAGATGAAAAGCCGGCCTCCTCCGTGGAGGCGGCAGCCGGATGCCCCCAAGCCCAAGGCCGCAGGTTGAGGCACAAGCGCGACGGCTTGCCTGGCGGCACCTTCCGTATGACTTGAGTTAAAGCGTCCGGAGGCCTAAAATGGAGAAAAGATGGAGGAAGCCATGAGCAATATAAAAAATATACCGCGGAACAGGTCGGCGCTGGTGCGGGCGCTGAGGAAACTGTTTGAGCACCGCGCGTTGTGGATGTATTTTTTACTTGACGAGGCCAGGAAAAACGGGTTGGACGGAAGTAAGTTTGCGCCGCAGGCCATAAGGCGTTGCGGCCTGTACCATGGCGGGCAGGCGGCCAACAAGGGAACATCATCGAGTTTAAAAACCTTGAAACGAAAGTTGTTTAAATTTCCCGGAAAGCTGATTTTTGAGATGGAATTCCTGCGCTGTACGGACGATAACTTCGATGTCGATTTTCATTATTGTCCTTTGGTGAGCGCGTGGCAGATGCAGGGTTGTAACGATGACGATATAAGCGCGATGTGCGACTTTGCTATGTTCGGCGATCGCGGGATTGCGGAAACCTTCGGATGCGAACTTGAACTGCCAAAGACCATAGCCCGCGGCGATGATTGCTGTTCGATAAGGTTTAAACGTAAAAAATAGAGTTTTGAAGCTGACGGACATAGAAAATCCGTTTGGGGGGGCGGTCTACTATTTTGATTCATGCACCAGCACGATGGACGAGGCGCGGCGCCTGGCCGGGGAGGTGCCGCACGGGACGGTTGTGGTTGCCGCGTTGCAAACCGGCGGGCGCGGGCGCTTTTCCTCACGGCGCTGGGCAGGCACCGCCGGCAAAAACCTTACCTTCACGCTGATACTGCGTTACGCCGGTTTTTCATCCGTACCGGGCGCGGTTACCTTACGTTCAGGCATTGCCGTCGCGAGGGCAATCGAGGCGCTGGAGCCTGTTTTGGCGGCGAGGATCGCCGTAAAATGGCCTAACGATGTGATGCTGGGGGACAAAAAGTGCGCGGGCATAATCGCGGAATCGGACGGCAGCATGGTGCTGATAGGGATCGGTGTGAATGTCGCGGAAGATTTTGGCGTAACGTCGCGGAAAGAGGCGCCGGATGCCGTCTCCATCGTGTCCGCGCTGGCGGAACTGGACGGCGCCGCCGCCGGGTCCTATGCGGAAGCGCCGCACAGAATACCCTTCATCCTGGAAAAGGTGCTGTTTTCACTGGCTAACACGCTTTCATCCGGTTTTGATGATGCCTGGCGGGAAGAGTTTGAAAAACGGCTCTACCTGAAGGGCCGCACAGTCCGCTTTGTTGCGGGCAACACCGCCGTGCCCCGTACCGTAACGGGAACGCTCGCCGGCATAAGCGCCGGCGGGGAGATCATTCTGATCCCGGACGGGAAGACCGAAGCGGAAGCTTTCGCCGCCGGAGAAATTACGTCAAACTGCCGTGCGCTTTGACCCTCAGCTTTTGTGCGCCGCGCTGAAAACGGCCAGCGATTCGACATGCCTTGTCTGCGGGTAAAAATCGTAAAAAGACAGGGTTTCAAGTTTTAAGCCGTCCGTGTTATCGGGGCTAAGCAGCAACGCGGCATCGCGGGCCAGCGCACGCGGGTTGCAGGAAACATAGCAGAGTATTTCACAGTTGTTACGGAGAAACCGGCACATAGCTTCGCTCAAACCTTGACGGCCCGGGTCAACAACCGCAAAACCGTAAGGCTCGCGGACGGTTTTTTCGGCGTTCACCGCCCATAAGGCATCCCGCCGGCAAAAGAAACGGGTGTTTTTTGACCGCACGTTCCCTCGCGCAAAGCCCAGCGCGGCTTCGTTCGCCTCCAGCAGGTCAATGCGTTCAAATATATCCTCGAGGTACACGGCAAAGGTTCCGACGCCGCAGTAAAAATCGGCTGCCGGAAGCCGGCGGTTTGCCATCCGCGCCGCGCCCAGCAACTCGTCTATCAACAGTTCCAACAGCGCCCCGTTGCTCTGAAAAAAAATGCCGGCGTCCATGTTTATATCTTTTTGATGGATATGCGTGACTCCGCGTGAATTCCGGCCTTCTACCAGCAGGGTGGAATCCTTGCCGTACACGGAGAAACGATCCTTATCGACAGGGGGCGTGATGCTGAGGGTATTTAGCGCCTGCCGTATCGAAGGATCGGCAATGACGCAATCCTTCACAGGTATAATTTCCGTCCTGCCTTTACCGCCGCTCCGCGTCATAAAACCACAGGCCGCTTCCGCTTTTCGCTCAAGTTTGAGGGGACGCATACGCGATTTTCTGCCTGGAAGTTCAGATTCCGTACCCTGCGGGACGCGGTGTAGCTGCACACGGTTGCGGTACCCATAAGGGCTGGACGGAATCACCTTGATACCCGGCGTGCCGAAAAGCCCGGCGCGGGAAAAGGACTGCCTCAAAAATTCCTTTTTTTGCAGTAGTTGTTCCCCGTAATCGATACCCTGCAAAGGGCAGCCGCCGCAGCGGCCGTGGTATGGACACGGGGCTTCCTCACGGCTTGCATTCACAATGGCCCATTGTAAAACAATTCACGCAAAATATCCATCCGAACATAAATAAGGCCCGAAAAAACGGCCTTTACGTACCCGTAAACGAAAGGCTTGCGGAGGCGGAGGAGTTTTACCGGAACTTACTGCGCGGGGAACCGGGGGAGAAAACAGCCCCCGGACGCTTGAGGAAGGCCGTAACAGCGCCGGCACGTCAGCGCAAACAGGAAAAAGGATTACCCCCCCCCCCCCCCGCAAAGCGTCATTCCACATCCGCACCCATTTGCGTAATATTCGCTTCTACTGCAATTTTATACGAAATGGAATATACTGGAAACATGAGTACCCCATCGGCGGAAATCAGCCATTACATCAGCGAAGTTGACAAACTCTACCGGGACGGGAACGCCACCGAACACAGCTACCGTCCCGCGCTCAAAAACTTGTTTGAAAAAATCACCACCGGCTTGACCATAACCAACGAGCCGAAACACATAGCCTGCGGCGCGCCGGATTATATAATTACGCGGGGCAGTATTCCGTTGGGGTACATTGAAGCAAAAGACATTCCTATAGGCGTGGATAACAAACAAAACAAAGAGCAGTTTGACCGTTACAAACAATCGCTTGGAAACCTGATTATAACCAACTACCTTACATTCCGGCTTTTTACCGACGGTGAATTTGTTGTGCCGGCGACTCTGGCAACTATAAGCGTAAGTGGAATTATGCCTGACAAAAAACAGTTTAACGCCTTTCTGGAACTGGTAGAGCGGTTTACAAAATATTCCGGCAAGACAATTTACAATTCGGAGCAGCTTGCAAAGATGATGGCGGAAAAATCAAAACTGCTTGCCGCTGTCATCAAAACCGCCCTCAAAGAAAAGGCGGATGACGATACCCTTTCCGGCCAGTATGCGGGTTTCAAGAAAATCCTCATTCACAATCTTGAAGCATCGGAGTTCGCCGACATTTACGCCCAGACCCTGGCCTACGGGCTTTTTGCCGCACGGCTGAACCAGAAAGACACAAGCCAGTTTACCCGCTATCTTGCCCCTCAATTAATACCCCAATCAAATCCGTTTTTGCGGAAATTTTTCAATTATGTGGCGGGGATAAACCTTGACAGCCGCATTACATGGATAGTAGACGCGCTGGCTGACCTTTTTAATTGCGTTGCGGTTGAAGAAATACAGAAAGAATTCGACAAGGCGGCCCAGGACCCCTACATTCACTTTTATGAAACCTTTCTTGCCGAATATGACCCCGCATTACGGGAAACAAGGGGTGTGTATTATACCCCGGTCCCGGTGGTAAAATTCATAGTCCGGGCTGTTGACGACATTTTAAAAACCGAATTCAATTTGCAAAAGGGTCTTGCCGATTATTCCAAAATCAAGCGCGCCATTCCGGGAAAAGACGGAAAACCGGAAACGCTGGAATTGCACAAGGTGCAGATCCTTGACCCCGCCGCCGGGACCGGAACCTTCCTTGCCGAAGTGATAGACACGATTTATTCCTATTTTTCCAAAAACAAAGGCGCATGGCTTGACTATTGCGACAAGCATTTAATCCCGAGAGTAAACGGCTTTGAAATTCTTATGGCTTCTTATGCCATGGCGCATTTCAAACTGGACATGAAACTCAAGGAAACCGGGTACGCCTTCAAAGACGACAGCCGCCTGCGGGTATATCTTGCCAACAGCCTTGAGGAGCCGCCCAGGGAAGCGCCGGAACTTTTTATGGAAAAATGGCTTGCCGAGGAAGCGAATGAAGCAAACGGCATAAAGAACAATACCCCGGTCATGGTGGTATTGGGCAATCCCCCCTATTCAGGAGAAAGCGCCAATATCACCGCCGATGATTTTCTTGCCAACTACAAGAAAGAACCGGGAGGCGTGAATAAATTAAAAGAAAGAAATTCAAAATGGCTCAATGACGACTATGTAAAGTTTATCCGCTATGGGCAAAATTTTATAGAGAAATACGGCGAAGGTGTTTTGGCGTATATCAACAACCACAGTTTTCTTGACAATCCCACATTCCGGGGTATGCGCTGGAACCTGCTCAATAATTTTGACAAGATATATATACTTGACCTGCACGGCAATTCAAAAAAGAAGGAAACCGCTCCCGATGGAAGCAAAGACGAAAATGTGTTTGACATTACTGTGGGTGTAAGTGTCAATCTTTTTATCAAAACGGGAAAAAAAAGAGAAAGCGAATTGGCGGAAGTGTTTCATTATGATATGTACGGTGAGCGTGAGACAAAATACGCATATCTTTTAGAAAATACCCTATCTTCAATGGACTGGAAAACACTGCCAATGGAAGCGCCTCAATATTTTTTCACGGAAAAGGATTTTGGTAATAAGGCGGACTATGAAAAAGGCTTTAGTGTGCAGGAATTGTTTCCAGCGAACTCGGCGGGTATTGTTACCGCAAGAGATGAATTTACCATACACAAAACAGAAAAAGCCCTAAAAGAAACTATTATTGAATTTCTGTCATTGGATAACGAAGCCGCTAGGGTAAAATTCAACCTAGGTAAAGATGTGCGGGACTGGAGCGTTGCAGGAGCAAGGAAAGATCTGGTCCCCAATCCTGAAAAAGATCCTAATCCCAATTTTGATAAAATTGCCAAAATCAGCTACCGTCCGTTTGATATCCGCTATACATATTATACCGGCCATTCAAAAGGCTTTCATTGTATGCCCCGTAGCGGGATAATGCGGCATTTTGTTGTTGGAGAAAATGTAGGCTTGGTTACGGTTAAGCGACAGCCCCTTCAAAACCCCGTATCCTATTATTTTGTTTCAAATCATCTTATATCAAATGGGTACATTCGTTCTGATAGTGTTAGTATTGATAATATATTCCCATTATACCTTTATCCCTTCGATGACCGGAATGAACGTACCCCCAATTTGAACAAAGACATTGTTACTGTCTTTTCTGAAAAAACCGGGCTTTTATTCACTGCCGAAAAACAGGACAATGAAAATTCATTCGCCCCCATTGATTTGCTCGATTATATCTATGCCGTTCTCTACAGCAATAATTACCGTGCAAAATACAGGGAGTTCCTTAAAATAGACTTTCCCCGCATACCCTATCCTGAAAACGCGGAGCAGTTTCAAAAACTTGCTTCCATCGGTTCCTTGTTGCGTAACCTTCATTTGATGGAAAATGTAAGCCCCGCAATGGATACGGCCGATTTTCCTGTTGCCGGGACAAATGAAATAGAAACCGTAAATTACAGAGCGGAAAAAGTATACGTCAATAAACATCAGTATTTTGAAAACATATCCCCGGAAATATGGGGATACTATATTGGCGGCTACCAGCCCGCCGAAAAATGGCTCAAAGACCGCAAGGGCCGTGTATTGTCATTCGAGGATATAGAGCATTACCAGAAAATCATAACCGTTCTAAAAATAACAATCGAATTACAGGTACAGATTGATGAGATTCTTTTATTCTGACATGGGGTTTAATACCCCGCCCCTTGGGGCGATTAGAATTAGTAAATACTCACGAAAAATGGTAGTAGACCATTGCCTCCTACCGCGTGTTTAGTGTGCCACTTGCACACCAATCAGCGGCAAGCCGCAGAGCAGCTTGTCTTACAGAACTCGCCCTCGTAAATGATGCAACGCTTACAAGATACCCCGCCCTTCAGGGCGGAGAGGTTCATTCTATATATTCACGACCATGTTAGGGGGCATTGCACATAACTCCCTATATCCGCCAAAACTGGCGGATAATGTACATATCATCGCGCCGTTATTCCGTTTTTACGAAGCTACGCCGCTATATCCACCTGTTGAAGAATATTGCGCGTTACCCGCGCTGTTTGTGCAAAGTGTCAACAATAAAAAAACAGCACAGGGTAAAAGCGAAACAAGGCTTTTTTCATGGTTATCACCTCCTTCCATTCTCAGGTGTTTTTGACTACCCACCGGCATATCATTGAATCGTATATCCTCCGTCAATAGATATGCATACTATATCGGACACGGCTATTTTGGAGAATGCACAATCCTATCAATTTCTTGCCTAATCTTGTCAGCCGCGCCGCAGATTGTATGCGTCTTTGAAAATGTTTGTATACCATTTCCAATTAAGGACATTATGAATAATACATACCGCGCACAGGGCAAGGCCTATCCATTCATGGGCGGCGTCTCCGTTTACACGATACATAAGGGCGTATAATAACAGCACGGTAAAAACAAGATATATGAATAGCTTAAAGATCATCTTGGGTTTCATATTTTCTCCTGTCAAATAATTGTTTTGGTTTTCCAAGCACCGTTTTTCCATCGCCATACAAAACAAGCGCGGCGAACTAGCCGATCAAGCGAGACCCCCAAATTCACAAAGCCCTCGTTCCGGTTAATGTCGTATATCCCATACGGGGCAAGCTTCCCTAGGGCAACACTGATTAACTTGAGGCCAATCATCGTTGCCCCAAGGAGAGAGCTCATTGGACTTGTTCAAGAACCTATTTGAATGTGGGCAAAAGCCCACGGGTTCTTGAACAAGTCTTGCAAAATGCAAAGCATTTTGCCTTTTT
>JAITKQ010000012.1 GCA_031278295.1 Spirochaetaceae bacterium
ACGTTAAACAATTTGCGTTAACCAGCGGTTTTTTTGTGATTGAACAGTCCGGCGACACGGTAAAAATAGCCGTTCCGCCGGGTTTTGTCCCCAAGAAATGGTAACGTCACTGTTCACTAGCCACTGTTCACTATTCACGCGCGCGTTTGACATTGGGGGTGAAAGTGCTTAAAATGCATTAACAGATGAAGGCCCTCTGTGTGTCGGACAGGATCGATCCGCTCGTATATTCGGATTCCGTTAAACAGCGTTTTGCTGAAATTGATATAGTGCTGTCCGCGGGTGATTTACCGTTGGAGTACCTTGAGTTTATCGTGTCAAGCCTGGATAAGCCTTTGTTTTTTGTTTTTGGAAACCACAACCTGGATCAATTTTATTACTACAAAAACAGCGGAGTTTTCGACAGATTAGGCCTGGAGGCGGCGAAAAAAAATATTCCGGGACTGGGCACGGTTTATGCCGGCGGCAAGGTAATAAGGGAAGGCGGTATTTTAATCGCCGGTTTGGGAGGTTCAATGCGCTACAACAGGGGGGAAAATCAATTCAGCAATTTTGAGATGAACATCAGGATACTCGGCCTTGTACCGCGCCTATTGTTTAACCGCATACGTTACGGACGCGCCCTGGACGTGCTTTTGACGCACGCTCCGCCCTATGGCATACATGACGGAAAAGACCTCTGCCACAGGGGCTTCAGGGCTTTTCTCTGGTTCATGAAGGTATTCAAGCCAAAGTACCTGATCCACGGGCACATACACCTTTATGATTTGGCGGAAAAGCGAAAAACCGTTTATTACAAGACTATGGTGGTAAACGTGTACAGTCATTTTGTAATAGACATCGAGGTAAAGTTATAATGAACAGTATAGTAAAAATACAGGCTGCGGAAGATTTTTCGCGTGCGCGTGTACGCGCGTTGATTTCAAGAATTCAAAATTTTATGAACGTTGACAGGGATAAACTTCTTTCATTTAACAGCGTAAAAGAGATATTAAGGCCAAAAACAGAAGTATACCGCGGTATGCGGGAAGTGGAAATAAAATTGATAGTCGGAAGTGAGGGGCGCTATCTTGATTTTAACAAATTCTTTTTCCCGCGTTCCGAGTTTTTGCGTAAGCGCTGGCAACGTGTGGACGAGGCTCATCTTACAAATATCACGCTGCCCTCGATACAGTTGTACGAGATAGGGGGAGTCTACTTTGTACGCGACGGCAACCACCGCGTATCCGTGGCCAAGGCCAAAGGAGCGGAGTATATCGACGCCGAAGTGATAAGCCTTTCAACTGAAATCCCGATAGAACCGTCCATGAGTCAGCTTGAACTACGTGAAGCCGTTATCAAATATGAAAAGCGGATATTTTATGAAAAGACCCGTTTTGGCGAATTGACAGACGACTATGAACTGGATTTCAGCAGAACGGGGCGCTATGATGTTGTATACAAGCATATCCTTGTTCATAAATACTATATGAATCAGAAGCAGCAGGCCGAGATCGATTTCAGCGACGCCCTGTTGTCGTGGTATAACAACGTATACCGCCCGATAATCCGGATCATACAGGAAGAAAACATGCGTCCGGTATTTCCCAAAAGGACACCGGCAGATATGTATGTATGGCTCGTAAAGCACTGGGACAAGCTTAAAAGGGATTATGGGGCGGATTATTCGATCACGGCCGCGGCAAAAGATTTTTTGGATAAACACGGCGGAAAAAATAAAAAAGCGCAGCGTAAATTTTTTAATTTCTTTTGCCGCATAATACCGATTTTTAAAAAGACAAAAAGGTCGGAAGAACAGGATAAAAAGGTTGAAGTATTACCTTGAACCCTTAGGATGCGCGAAGAATCAGGTTGACGCCGAAACAATGATTGCGAACCTTAACGACGCGGGGGCGCTATTTGTCGAGAATCCCGACGACGCCGATCTCCTCATCGTTAATAGTTGCGGCTTTATCGAGGAAGCGAAACGTGAAGCGATCAACGTAACGTTGAACTTTAGAAAAATATACCCCGCCAAAAAAATTATTTTGGCGGGCTGTCTGGCCCGGCGCTACTTTAAAGAATTGGAACAGGAACTGAGCGAAGTAGACGCCGTAGCCGGCAGTGACAGCCTTGACGATATAGCGCCGCTCGCGTTCGGTTTAACCGGCGAGGCGCCGCCGCGGGCCGCCTCAAGCCCCGCCCGCGTAAAATTACTTTCAGCGCCCGGTTCGGCTTATGTCAAAATCGCGGAAGGCTGCGACAACCGCTGTTCATTCTGCGCCATCCCTTTGATACGCGGCGGCTTACGGAGCAGAAGCATAGCCGGCATCGTGTCTGAATGTAGGGCGCTTTTGAAAAACGGACTTCTTGAAATCTGCCTTATAGCTCAGGATACCGCCTCTTACGGCAAGGATACGGACGGCGTTTGCCGGCTGCCCGATCTGTTAAAGGCCCTGTCGTCTTTGGAGGGTGATTTCTGGGTACGCCTGCTGTACCTGCACCCCGATCACTTTCCGTTAGACATACTGGAAACGATCGCGGCGGATCGACGTTTCCTGCCGTACTTTGACATACCCTTCCAGCACGCTTCGCCGAGGCTGCTTCGCGCGATGAACCGCCGGGGCCGTGCGGACACATACATCTCACTGATAGAACGTATCCGTAATTTTCTGCCCGACAGCGTGATTCGCTCAACTTTTATGACAGGCTTTCCGGGCGAATCGGACGCGGATTTCAAGCTGTTGCTTGACTTTCAGCACGCGGCCCGCCTTGACTGGCTGGGGGTCTTCGTTTTTTCCCGCGAAGAGGGTGTGCCCGCCTATAACTTTAAGGGACGGCCTTCAAAAAAAAACGCCCGTGAGCGGAAGCGTATTCTGGAAACACGGCAGATACGGATCACGGAGGAACGTATGGGCCGTTTTACCGGACGGCTTATGACGGCGCTTGTCGAGGAGCAGGTGGACGGGGAGGCCGGGCCCTACATCGGGCGCCTGTTTTGCCATGCGCCCGAGGTTGACGGCTCTCTTGTGATCGAAAGCGCCGCCGCCCTGCTACCGGGTACTTTTGTGAAGGGATTGGTTACGGGCCAGGCAGGATTTGATCTGAAGCTGCGTGTCCAGTGATAAATTTCTTGACCGCTATCTCCTGTTTTTTCCGTGTCATTTTAGTTGCGGCGCCTTATACACGGCATATTTTTTACGCCGTTTGTAGTTATTTGAACGGGAAAGACGTATCATTGCGAACAGGAGGCAAAATATGCTTACACCTATTCAAACACGGTACCAAAAGTTGGGACCGAAAGTGGCGGAAAACCTCAAGAAACGGTATTTTGAGGCATGGTACTTTGTAGACACGGCGCGGGCGCTGGAAAAGCTATTCTCGCTTATCCCCGCGGAACACACGGTGTCCTGGGGTGGTTCTCTGACGGTGGACAACGCGGGAGTTCAGGCGGCCCTGGGCGAAAAAGGCTGTACGCTGATCGATCGCGACAAGGCCGCTACGCCAGAGGAACGGATCGAGCTTCAGCGGAAGGCGCTTTTGTCCGACACCTTTCTTGGCAGCGTGAACGCCGTCGCGGAAAGCGGTGAAATCGTCAATGTAGACGGTTTTGGAAACCGCGTAGCGGCGTACATCTTCGGACCGAAACAGGTCGTGCTCCTTGTGGGTATGAACAAAATCGCCAGTACCTTGGACGACGCTATGGTACGGGCACGGAAAACCGCCGCGCCGCTCAATATGCAGCGCTTCGGAGAGAGGGACACCCCCTGTTCCAAAACCGGCTCATGCGGCAGCTGTAGCTCACCCGATTCGATCTGTTCATACATCACGATCATGCGCCTGTGTAAGCCCGCCGGCAGGATAAAAGTGATCCTTGTTGGAGAAGATCTGGGGCTTTAGGGCAACACTGATTAACTTGAGACCGCGCCAACGGAAGTTGGGGCATCATTACTTGCGAGATAAGCGGCCGGGTTATCGAACAAATCAAGCCCCGGGGGGCTTGATTTGTTGGCGCTGTTTAGTCCGTGTCAATGAACGGGGAGCGCAGTTGACTGCGGGCGCGCTGCCGCCACTCTCCGGCTTCGTCATTGGCCGACAAAAAGGTCCATAGCTCGCGGGCGGGGACGGTGTTATCCAAGGCATAGAGCGCCCCGGCAAGGTAGTAAGCCGTCTTGTAGAAATCAATTTCCTTTACATAATCCTTGAGCGCCTTCCGCCGCGCAATGGCCTGCATCATATTTTCCAGGTCTGTAAACTTAAAATCGAACTGTTCCGCTATGATCTCGTCAATTATCGTGGTGTTTTGGATCAAAAACGCGAAAGTAAGGTGGGGAAGCGCCCTGTCATACTGCCCAAAAGCATATAAATACAGCCCCAGAAGCCTGTGCGCCTGTTCGGTTTCGGTATTTTTGTGACGGTACATCTGCAAAAAGCGGTTTATGCCTGAGTTTTTTATTGTACGACTCATCGCGTCACGGACAAATTTGCTGTCATCCTGCCTCCAAAGCGTGTCCCGTTCAAGAATCGTCAGCAGCTGATGTTCCATCTCGTCATAACCTTGCCGCAGACGTTCAATATCCGCGATCTTATAGCGAATTTCCACGGAGAAGGCCGGGTTTTCCATCCTGTCACCGGCAAGCAGCGCCGCGTTGAACTGTCTCAGGGCGATCTCGTTCTCGCCCATCAGACGGTAAGTTTCGCCGATCCAGTAATCCGCTTCAGGATAACTTTTAAGCCGGTCAAGGTGCTCAAGCGCGGCTTGCGCCGAGTTGCGCAGTTCTGCGCGGTTTACCCGGTAGTATAGCTCGTCCAGCACACCGGCAGCGTCAAGTTGCCCTCGCTCGGCAACGTACTCCTCTATCCTTTCCAGCGAATCGTTCATCCGGCGCACTTCGGGAATCGATAAAAGCATGATCAGATCGCGTTCCATTTTCGAGTACAGTTCCCGTCGTTCATTCCTGGCGTCATGAAAGGCGGTAAGCGCGTCGCCGTAAGCGCCCTCGCGGAACAGGTTCTTTCCTGTTTCCAACGTAAACCACCAGTGGCGCTCCCTGTTTGTATACTGGGCCCCCGCGCCAGCCGTAATAATGCCGGACATAATGAACAGGAGGGTAAATTTTACTAATACGCTTGTCCGTTTGTACGCTGCCAAAATACACCTTCGTTTGATTATCGGTATAAATTTACGGCAAATATCATACTTATCGCGGAGGGCCCTTCAGACAGATCGAATCAAACAGGTCTTTACCGGTAATCTTGTTTGTATAAATATTACCCGTCATTGGCGCTCTCGATATTTTTCATCATACGCTCGTACAGATCATCGCCCACACATTCACGGGCGTACTTGCACCATTTGATGCAGGTTTTGGTGTCGTTGTAGGCGACAAAGCCGCATTTTTCACATACCACCCGCATATCAACCGAAAACAGATCGATTTCGCCGCCGCAGACAGGGCATATCTTTGTTTCCAGCGTTGGGGTGCGTATGTTATCCGCGCCCGGACAATGATAGGTCATATTTCCTCCCGCGTTAAAATAGAGCCGTCAACGGAAAGCGTTACCACGCGGCATCCCGGTTTTTTGCTTTTTTCCCCCGCGCCGCCTACAGCTTTTGACAAAGCCCATTCGAGGCCGCCGCAGCACGGCACCTCCATCCTGACCAGGGTTACCGCCTTGACGCTGTTTTGCCGGATAATTTCCGAAAGTTTTACGCCGTAATCTACGTTATCCAGCTTGGGACAGGCGATAAGCGTAACCTTGGTTCCGGCGGAATTACCGTCCGATTTTTTGATAAAATCCCGGTAAAAATTTTCGTAGCGGTAGGCGGCGCAGTCCGCTGAAATTAACAGTTCCGCGCCGTCAAAAAATCCGGCCTTTGCCGGAACAAGCCTGATCTGCACAGGCCAGTTGGGGTGCGGCCTTACGCCGTCCCGCTTTTCACCGGACCTTGCGTTGTCCTTATCGCCGCCCGCGCGGGACTCGTCAAACGCGGCCGCCTCGCGCTCCTCGATCAGTACCGCTCCCGCGGGGCAGGCCGGAAGGCAGGCGCCGAGTCCGTCGCAGTAATCGTCCCGTAAAAGCTTTGCCTTGCCGTCTACGATTGCGAGCGCTTCTTCATGGCAGGCCGCGGAACAAAGACCGCAGCCGTCGCATCTTGACTCGTCAATCCTGATGATTTTCCGCAACATCAGGCGGTTTTACACCTTCCCCGCCGAGCCTAAAACGTTTTTGTTTTTTTCAGCGTACATTTTTTTTAGTTCGTCGCGTGCCGGACCTAGGTACTTGCGCGGGTCAAACTCCGCCGGGTTTTCGGCAAAGACCTTGCGGATAAGCGCCGTCATCGCAAGCCGCCCGTCGCTGTCTATGTTGATCTTGCAGACGGCGCTCTTTGCCGCCTTGCGCAGCTGTTCCTCCGGTATACCAACCGAGTCGGGTAGTTTTCCACCGTACTGTTCGATGATTTTGACGTACTGAACCGGCACGGAGGAGGAACCGTGCAGGACTATCGGGAAGCCGGGTATTTTCTTTTCGATTTCGGCAAGTATGTCGAAGCGGAGCGGGGGAGGTATCAGTATGCCGTTTGCGTCGCGCGTACATTGTTCGGGTTTGAATTTTGTGCGCCCGTGGCTCGTACCGATCGAGATGGCAAGCGAATCGACCTTTGTTTTACCGACAAAATCGATAACTTCCTCCGGCTGGGTATAGTGGGAATGCTCTGAGCTTACATCATCCTCAACCCCGGCGAGTACGCCAAGCTCTCCCTCAACGGTAACATAATCTTTCTGCGAATGGGCGAAATCGCAGACCTTTTTCGTCAGCGCGACATTCTCGTCGTAAGGCAGGTGGGAACCGTCTATCATCACGCTCGAAAAACCTGTTTCGATACAATCCTTGCATAACTCAAAGCTGTCGCCGTGATCGAGATGCAACGCGACGGGAATGTCGCAGCCCAACTCGTGAGCGTACTCAACCGCGCCTCGCGCCATGTTTTTCAGCAGATTCTGATTCGCGTACTTACGCGCCCCGGCGGAAACCTGTAGGATTACCGGTGATTTTGTCTCTACGCAGGCCTGAATTATGGCCTGCATCTGCTCCATGTTGTTAAAATTGTAAGCGGGTACGGCAAAACCGCCATTTATAGCCTTTTTAAACATTTCTTTCGTATTAACCAAACCAAGTTCTTTATAAGATGTCATAAAATACTCCTTGTTTTAGACTTACCTTAATCATAAGAATACGCGCACAGGCGGTCAAGGCGGCGGGCGGCGGGCCGCAAATTTTTTGCGGTTAGAGCCGCAAACAATTTGCGTTTATCCTGAACAATTTGCGGTTAAGTCCGCAAGAGTTTTTTCAAATTTTCAACGATGGAGTCGACATCCGGGCGCGCGTCAATATCGACCAGAAGTCCCTTCTTGCGGTAGTATTCGATCAGGGGGGCCGTCTGTTCGCGGTACACATCGAGCCGTTTTTTCACAGCCTCGGCCCTGTCATCTTCCCGTGTGTATACCTCGCCGCCGCACTTGTCGCAAACACCGTCTTTTTCAGGAGGGTTAAATGTTTTATGCCAGTTAAAACCGCATTTACGGCAGACAAACCGTCCGGAAAGCCTCTCGATCACGACGCTATCGGGAACGTCAAAATTTACCACCCTGTCAATGTTGGAAAAACCGGACAGCGCTTCCGCCTGCGCGATCGTTCGCGGGAAACCATCAAGTATGTAGGAATCCACGACATCGGCCCTGGCAAGCCGTTCCCGTACCAGCTCAATCGTCGTACCGTCATCGACAAGTTTTCCCGCGTCAACGATAGCTTTTACCTTGAGTCCAAGTTGGCTGGCCGCCGCTATCGCCTCGCGGAAGATGTTACCTGTGCTGATGTGCGGCGCGTTCAAAATTTTCGTCATCCTTAACGCGAGAGTTCCCTTGCCGGCGCCGGGCGGCCCCAAAAAAACAAGTTTCATAAAAAGTCCTTTGTTTGCGGCGTGATCCGCCGTGCGGTCCCCGCAGTTAATAAATCCCTTGCAAAACACGCCCCTTGAACGACGCGATGTTTACAAGATTCCCGTCCGGACGCCTTGCTTGCGGCACATCTTCGGCGAAGTATACACAACAAAGCCGGAAGCGCCCGCATTACAGCGTTCCGGGCTAAATTTCTTTTGGCAAGGCGCTATCGATTCTGTCGATCAAATTCAGGGTAAGCTCTTCGGCCTGCATAGAATCGAATACGCCAAGTCCGGTATTTTCACGGGCACGAAGCTTTTCAACCTCGTCGCAGAGTAGAAAACCGGCTATTATCGCCGTTTTAAGCGGATCTTCCAGGCCGGTCGTTTTTTTGGTGTTCTCTATTACACGGCGGTACTTGTCAAGAAGAATTTTCAGGTAAAAAGCATCTTCATCAACCGTGACAGAAAACGACGTTCCAAGCAGATCAACACGAAGGTTGCTTTTCGGCATTCTTAAAAAATATCCAGTTCCGATGCGGCTTCATCTTCCGCCGTTACGGTTTCCCCGGCGCTCTCATCCGCTCCAGGGCTTTCCGGCAAGTCCGTGACCGAGAGGCGTGCAGGGTAGGACTTTACCTCGCCGCCGTTCACCGTGCCCGCGGGCTGGCCGGGTTTCTCCGGAACGCCCGTATGCGGCGAAACCCCGACCGGCGTTATCGTTCTGTACACATCGTCTTCAAAGCGGTTTAGCCGGTCAAGGGCGGACAGGATGCCTTCTTCAATACGCCCCTGGTCTTCCTTAAAACGCTGAATCAACACTTCAAGCTCATCAATACGTGATTGGTAGCTGTCCAGTTTATTTTTTAACAAGGTATTTTCATCCGTAAGCTTGTTTATATAATCAATAGCCTTTGCGACCTTTGATTCAAGCTGCCGTACCTGATCTACAGTTACCATACCGCTAAGCTCCCAGCGCGGATTTAGCGCGTTCAACTATGGCCCTGAAAGCCGTTTCGTCCTCGATGGCAAGGTTGGAAAGGGCCTTGCGGTTGATAATTATACCCGCTTTGTTGAGACCGTCAACGAGACGTGAATAACTTAGACCCAAGGGCCGGACGGCGGCATTTATACGGATTATCCATATACGGCGAAAGTCCGATTTTCTGTCCCGTCTGTCACGGTAAGCATAGGAAAGGGCCTTGGCCACCGCGTCTTTGGCGGTTTTATAGTTGGAATGACGCCGTCCCCAGTAACCCTTGGCCTGTTTTAGGATTTTTTTCCTGTGTTCTTTACGCTTGGAACCATCGATCGCTCTTGACATATTTTATTACCCCCTAACCGTTAGGCAACAGTTTCTTTTTGATCACCGGTACATTTTCACTGGCCAAAATGCCGGCATGGCGCAGATTGCGCTTTCTTTTGGCGGATTTTTTTGTAAGGATATGCCGCAAATTTTGCTTTTTATACTTAACCTTACCCGTACCTGTAAACGAAAAACGCTTTGCCGCGCTTTTTCTTGTCTTCATCTTAGGCATCTAAAAACTCCCTGTTTCTGTTTTCAACATCTTTTTGCAACCGCCGCAAGCGGCCTCATTTTTTTGATTTTGGACTTAGAATCATCGACATGAAGCGTCCTTCCATAACGGGAGTCCTGTCCATGACATACTCCCCTTCGATCCTTGCCAAAACATCCTTCAAAACCACCAGTCCCAACTCGGTATGCGCCAATTCCCTGCCGCGAAACCGTATGGTAACCTTTACCTTATTACCCTCGCATAGAAATTCCTTAATATGCTTCGATTTAAAGTCTATATCGTGCTCATCAATCTTGGGCTGCATACGGATTTCTTTAAGTTTAAGAAGTTTTTGACGCTTTTTTGAATCACGAATCTTTTTTACATTTTCAAATTTATACTTGCCGTAATTCATAATCTTGACAACAGGCGGCGCTGCCTGAGGGGCAACTTCCACCAGATCAAGGCCTTCTTCTTTAGCCATAGCCAGTGCATCGTAGGTAGGCATTACTCTTTGTTCGCCGCTGCCGCTTATAAGCCGTACCTCGCGCACCCTTATCTGTTCGTTTATCCGTAAATCTTTTTCAGCCAACTGACCTCCTCGCCGGTAAAACGGATTAGCACCACGTAATATTGTACCACAGACATACAGTTACTACAAGCGGGTATGCCCGCCTGGAGGCGGCGTAAAAACACCGCCCCAACGAAACGATTGTCTTCCGTCACCAAATGATCCCCCTTACAGGAGTCATTGTTTTTTTATTTCTATTAGTTTTTGCAGTTCTTTTAGGTTAAACAGGTTCCTTATATTAAGAATGATAAGATAGCCGTCCTCCTGTCGTACAACGCCCTGTACATACTCCGCCCCGATACCGCTTAGCATCTGGGGCGGCGGCTGTATCTCGCTCTTTTCGATCGTAACAACACGGGAAACGCGGTCGATGACGACGCCTAGCTTCAGTCCGTCAATATCAAGAATCACAAAACCTGACAAAAGCTCGTCTTCCGATCCGCTTTCCTTTTTTTTTAACGCGAAACGTTTATGCAGGTTGATAACAGGTATAATTTCGCTACGCAGGTTGAAGAAACCTTCGACATAGTACGGGGCGTTCGGTACCGTCCTAACGGCCTGCACACGGACAATCTCTTTTACATCGAGAATATCGACCCCATAAAGTTCATCGGCAAGTTGAAAAGTAACTATCTGTAACTGCTCAGCCATAAATATATCCCATTATTTCAGTATACCATAAGATTCCGTTGCGTGACAAGGCCAGCGCGTCAGTCAGCATATACTCTTTGTGCCGGTCCTCGTACAGGTGAAAGCTCGTGTGGAATTCGTCAAGCGGTATATACCCGAAGTCCGGAATGTTTATCAAGATCACCGGCGGCAAGTCTATGTAGCCCTGCCCCTCCACGATGCCCCCCGTGTACTCCGGCGCCCGGTAACAGAGAGAGCGTTTGTCCATATCGAACTCGTTCTTCAACCGGATTTCGATGTTTACCCGCGTGATGCCGGCCAGCGCCGCCCGCACGTCGAGCTTGGAGGTCTTGCCGCCCGGGAAGTCCGCCGGAACCTCTTTGTTTTCAACGATTTCGAGGGAAACGATCAGGCCTTTGCCGGTACGTTTTAATATGGCATTCAACAGCGCGATAAGCTGCGTCTCGTCGGCTTTTTCGCCGAAGACTTTTTTGAAGGCAAAGTCGTTTAACACGCGGAGCCTTGTTGTTTTTTCAGCCATGATGGTGAGTGTAGCGTTGTTTGGCTTAGGCTACAATCGGCCCGCCCCTTACTTTTTTAAATGAGGCGTTTCGGAAGGGCCGGTTTAGTGAACAGGGTAGATAGCGGGCGACGCTTTCCCCGCGGCAAGAATCAAAGCGCCTTAAAAACAGCTTTGATCGGTAAAATCGGAAGGGGCGGCAGGGGCATCCCCGTCTTTCGCTTTAGGCGGGCCGGACGAACCGGGCGAAGGCGCTGAACGCAGAATCCGGTCGAGCGCCTCCTCCATCGCGCTAAGTATGGGATCTTTCAGGCGGGATATTTCGGCTTCGTGTTCCGGACCCGGCGGCGGGGCGCTCTGAAAAAAGACTATCGGGTCAACCCCCAGCGCACGGGCTATCTTTTCTATGGTCGAAATTTTCGGCGTGTGGCGGTAGATTTCCATCAAACCTATGTAGCTGGTAGCCGTGTTGCACGCTTCGGCCAGTTTTTCCTGCGTCATCCTCTTTTCCTTGCGGATCCGCTTGATATTGTCTATTACGAGCTTTTCCAGACTCATCTTATATCAATATTGATACATTCACCCTCAATAGCTATTGACATTAAAGATATAGAAATATATCATGTTTAATACAATCAAACTTGAAAACACGAATAAGGGGGTTGAAATGACATAGCGACCTTGACATTGCGGCTACGCGCCGCCAGTCTGGTGCGGATTCAGCATACGGGATTCACTGCGTATGCGTCAAAAAGCGCCAAAAATGAGGAAAATGGCGGTTTTTAGGATTTATCAACAATTTAGGAGAAAAGTATGGAAAAAAGAAAGATTTTTGCGCTTGCGGCCTGCCTGACGGTTTCGGCAGTCTGCGTAACGGGCGTTTTCGCCCAGGTAACGGTTAGCGGAGGCTTTGCGCTGTCTTCGGTAAAAGAGATCAAGATGAGCGGAGACTATGACCCCGATATTGAGGCGGATGTCGGATTGGGGGGCAACCTGTTTGTGGACTACCTGCTGCCTCTCAGCATACCGCTGTCGCTCGGCTTCGAGGCGGGCGTTGACGGCGCTTCGTTCGAGAGCGGAACCTTGAAAGATACCATCACGGCAATCCCGCTGCTGCTACGGGCGGCCTACCACTTCGACCTGCTTCCCAAGCTGGATCTTTACGTTGTGGGCAAGATAGGCTATGTGATCGGCATCTGGACAGGAGAGAACAGGGATTATTTTGAGAAAAATAATACGACGGTAGACGCTGTAGGCGGCGTAGGCTTCGGCATTGACGTGGGCGCTGCCTACTATTTTAACTCAAAATTCGGCTTGTTTGCCGAGGCCGGCTTTGACGACTACGCGCTTGAAACAAAGATAAAAAACGACAGCTTTAGCGCTACCTTGAAGGCGCCGTTTAACAGGTTTTTAACGTTCGGCGTGAGCGGCAAATTCTGAGCTTCCGCGTGTTTTGGCCTAGCGGGGGAATAAGCGCCAGCACACGGCCAAAACACTGAATTAAGCTTACGGAGGAGATTTTATGGCCAAAACCTTACACGCGGCCACGCTTGCCGCGCTGCTTTTTGCCGGTTTTACCGCCGGGATCTTCGCGCAAAACGCTGAGATAACGGTGGAAAGGGCCGACAGCAAGGTATATTCCGGTTTTAAGGAACGTATCTACATTGACGGCAAGTCCCGCCTGACGCTGGCAAACGGCGCGTCGGGCAAAATCACGATTCCAGCCGGCGAGCACACGATATACGCGGAACTGTACACGATCACCACGGACAAGCTGAATTTTAACGCCGGATCGGGCATCAGGTTTATCGTCACGCCCCACTCTATCGACAACTTTGTGATAGAACAGGCAGGGGCGGGCGGCGGACCGGGAGCGGCCGCGTCGGCTGCATCCGCGGCGGGCAGTGCGCTACAACGGGCTTTTGACGGACCGGCGGACACAGGCGTGGAGGGTACTTTGCTGCGCGCCGCAAACGCGCTCATGGCCAAAATCCCCCCGGGCTCAAGGGTTGCTATCGTTTACGTTACCGCAAGGGACTCCGAGGTATCCGAATTTATCGCGGGCGAGCTTGAATTCATCATGGTGGAAAATGGCTACATGCTGATCGACCGCAGCGAACTGGACAGGATACGCAAGGAACAGGCGCTGCAAATGTCCGGCGAGGTTGATGATAACCTGGCGGTTTCTATCGGCAAGATCGCCGGCGCCAACGTGATCATCACGGGCGCTGTTACCGGCTCAGGCGATCTGCGCCGTCTGCGCCTGCGGGCGCTTAGCACACAGAGCGGACAGGTGCTGGCCGCCGCCTCTGAAAAGTATTAAGGAGACGCGCTACGGTTCCTCCCCCGCCCCGCCCGTTGGTTTTGGGTGGAGGGGGAGCGTTTTGAAGCTGATACAGATAGAAAATCATTTTTTTGTGGTATAAACTGTATCTGTTTACAATTTGGTTAAACCGCCGGCTTTGCCGGCGAAAATTTTACGCCGGTTCTTTACCGGCAGACAAGGAGAAAAAGATGAAAAAAATTGTTTTTGGTTTGACGGCGGTACTGGCGCTGTCATTGACAGCGCTGTCATTGGCCGGGTGTGGAAGCTCACCCAAATCCGGCGGCGTGGCGTCCGCCCCCATAGGCAGGGGTTTGAGCGGCGTTCCCTCTTTCGTGAATGACGCATACCTGAACGCTTCCGAGGATGTACTTATCGGCATAGGCACCTACAAGATCGGCAACGATACGTCCAAGATGGGAACCGGCAAGACCTTTGCGGAAACAAGGGCGCGCGCCGATATTTCCCGTCAGCTCCAGACCCTGGTCAAAAATATGGTGAACGACTATACCGCCACAAGCGAGCTTGACCCAAGCGCTGCCGTTTCGTTCCAGGAAAACATCACACAGACGCTCAGCAAGTCCGATCTGAAGGGCGCGAAAGTTGTCAAAATGGATACGGACGATAGCGGCCTCCTGTGGCTGGTGATGGAGTACAGCAGGTCCGCCGCCGCCGCCGAGGTGGACCAGGCGGCCAGCGCGGCGAAACTCGCCGTGCCCGCGGCAGCGGCGTTCAACGCGCTGGATCGGATGAACACCGCCTTTGACAAAGAGGCGGGCGGCGGTCCTGTTCCGGTAAGTGACTGAACCGGTTAATGCGCAAAGCGCATTAACCGGTTCAGTTCCGGAGTTTGCGCCGCAAGCTGCGCTTGCTTAGCGCAAACTCCATGACAGAGCGAATAAGCGTTGCAGGCTTGTTTTCGGAGAGTATTATGGGAGCTAAGGTTTTTTACTACTTGTCGTTGCCGGCGGTCATTGTTTTGTGCGCCTCCTGCGCTGTTTTGATGCCTGCAACGCGAAATGACCCGGCGGAAGCCGCGCCGCCGCCCCCGTTTGCGGGGGACGCTTCGCTTGAAGAAGCCTTCGACAGCGGCTATTGGCTAACGATGCCCTCCACCACCGAGATCACGATTATAGGGATCACCGGCAGACGGGCAAACCGCGGTGAGGCCGTAAGGGAGGCGCTGGCGGACGCGGCCCGCAAAGCGGCCTTGTACCACGGCGTCCGCGCGGAGAGCGCCGCGGTGCTGAATCAGGGTTCAGGCAACCTGGACTACTTCAGCGATTTTGATTACAGGATAAGTCCGTCAAACGATCACGAGGCTTATATAGACGCGCTTGTCTTTGACGAAGACAGGGATGTTCTGGAAAAGAACGGCGTGGTGATGGTACGGACACGGTATTCCGGCGAGTTCGACGTTCCGCCTTACGAAGCGGCCGTCGAAGACGGCGTCCCAGTCTGGGTCAAATATTACGCCGCGGATATTCCGGGTTTTCTGGCCGGCGTGGGTTATTCGCGGAACAAGGGCTCGCTTCAAAAAACACATACGGCCTCTTACGAAACGGCGCTTGTCTC
>JAITKQ010000023.1 GCA_031278295.1 Spirochaetaceae bacterium
CCTGAAACATCAAATCATCCCCCGCTTACAGCCGCGAATGCCTGGCGCCTTTTGCGGAGCGAAGGCACGGCGTAAAACCCGCTGGCGGGACGCTACCGCGTAGCGGATGTTAAGCCCACTGGTGGGGCGGGGGCGATGAGACCTCGACACAATCGCTTTTTGTGGGTATAATTCTATATATGAAACGGGAAACGACGGTTTATTGTATATCTTTTAGGAGGCAATAATGAAAACCACACTTTTTATTGAAGGGATGTCCTGCGAACACTGTGTAAAACATGTAACGGAAGCTCTGGAGACTCTTGCCGGTGTTAAGAAGGCCAAGGTGAATCTTAAAGCCGGGAAAGCCGATATTGACCACGCGGACAGCGTGAGCGTTGACGCGCTGAAGGCGGCGATAAGCGAAGCGGGGTTCCGGGTACCGGCATGACATACTCTATCGCCTTTGCGGGGAAGGGGGGCGTTGGTAAAACCACCACTTGCGGCCTTTTCATAGACTATCTGATTCAGGCCGGGAAAGGGCCTATACTTGCGGTTGACGCGGACGCCAACTCGAACCTGAACGAGGTACTCGGTGTGAAGATCGATTTGACGCTTGGCGATCTGCGTGAAGAGATTGCCCGTGCGGAGATGACTGACCCAAGCCCGATCCCTATCGGCATGTCCAAACAGGAATACGCGAACTACAAATTCGGGGACGCTCTTATTGAACAGGACAATTTCGATATGCTTGTAATGGGCCGGACACAGAGTAAGGGATGTTACTGTTTTGTAAACGACATTCTGCGCGAGCAGATTCGCAAGTACTATATGAACTACACCTACTTGGTTGTGGACAACGAAGCCGGACTCGAACATATAAGCCGCGGTATCCTGCCGCCGGTTGATATAATACTTTTGGTGAGCGACTGTTCAAGGCGCGGCATCCAGGCGGTTGGACGTATCGCAAAAATGATAGGCGATCTGGATCTTAAAGCGAAAGAGATTTGTTTGGTGGTAAACCGCGCCCCGGGCGGCGTACTGAATGACGGCATAAAACAGGAAATAGAACTGCAAAACTTAAAACTTATCGGTGTTTTGCCCCAGGATGAACTTGTTTACGAGTATGATTGTGACGGCAAGGCGCTCATCACGCTACCCGAAGACGCTCCCGTAAAAAAGGCGCTGAAAACGATAGTGGAAAAACTGAATATGCCTTAAAATGGCGCGGTTTTTTAGGCGAAAGCTTGCAAAACCGTACATTTACGGGTGAAGAGCGCCCCGAAACATTATGTTTTGAAACGACTCCGTTCTGAAGAGCGTAGTTACGCCCGCCGGTTACGCGGTACGCCCGTACCGCGTCTTGATCACGACTATTTTTTTGCAGGCGGCGGCGATGGAACGGGAATCCCCCAGGGCAAAGGTTGCGGCGGCGGCGTTTCCGGCGAGCTCCGTGTCAACAATCTCAGGCACAAGCAGGGTACAGCCGCAAACATCCGCCTTCAAGCTGTTCCAAAGCCGGCTTTTGGCCTGCCCGCCCGAATGACGCATCTCGCTCACCGGATAACCGGCCTTCCTCAGAGTTTCCAGCGCCAGCCGTACCCCGTCCGCTATTTTTTGCAGCACGGGATGCAGGGCCGCGCCCTCGCCCGCCGCCGCACAGGCCATGTTTTTTAGCATCTCTTCGTAAGGGATATCCTGCTGACCGGTCTCCAGCCGGTAACGGTCAAAGATACTGCCCGACTCGGGCAGCACCACGCTGACATTCCACAGCCCCTCGACGGCGTGGGGAAGCGAGCGTAGCGGGGGTGCGGCAACCGCGGCTGCGGGCGGCGCTTCTTTGACGCATACGTTGATGCCTTCCGAGCTTCCGGCACGGTCACAAACAAGACCGGGCTCCACCGCGCCGGAACCGAGCAGCGCCATGATGAAGTCCGGCCCTCCTGAAACTATTGGTAGGCCGGCGACAAGGCCGCCCAGACGCGCCGCCTTGGTTGAAACATGGCCGATAAACGTGCCGAGCGGCGCAAAGGGCGGGAATTTCCGGCTGTCAAGGGAGAATGCGGCGAGCTGCTTCTCGTCATAATAGTACGGACGGTAGTAAGCGGTGGGTAGCACGGTTACCGGCGCCGCGCCAAGCCGGGCGGAAAGCCACTCCTGGCATGACAGGAAAATGTCGGTTTTTGCATAATTTTGAGGTTCATTTTGACGAAAATAGGCGGCGTAGGGCAGGAACAGGCTACGCGCCCCGCCGTCGCCGGACGGCGGGGCGGGCAGCTTGGGCGAAAACCAGTGCAATGGGGGCAGCGCCCTGCCGGTAAGCGCGTTTCCCTCAAGCGGTACAAGGGTGGGGCCGTTTCCGGAAATGCAGAGAGCCTCGATACTTGCGGCGGGCGCGAGTCCGCGCAAAACTTTTACGGCGCGGTAAAAGGCCGCTTCCCAAAGTTCCGCGCTCCCTGCCGCGCCGCCCGAAGCCTGGTAAGTCTCTCGCGAAAACGCGAGCAAACGTTTTTCGCCGCCGCCTATGTCAATCAGCGCCGCCTTCAACGACGTGGTGCCTACGTCGGCGCAGAGAATCGCGCTGCCTTTCCGTGTTTTTCCCATGCCGTTGCGTCCGAAACGTCAACTTTTGCCTGTTAAGGATTTTACGATCACTTTGCGGTTGTCCAGGATGGACGAAATCGACAAGCCCTGGTGGATGCGCGAGATGATTTGGGCGAAAAGTTTTGTAACATCCACGCTTGCGTACCACTCACGCTTGAGCAATTCCTCATGGTAAACGGCGTTTGTGCCGATTATCCGGTGAAAAAGTCCCATCCTGTAGGCCTCGTCAAAGAATTTAACCGCATCCCCGGTAAAGAGCGGCAGACTCACCGCACATAAAACCTTTACCGCACCCTGCTCTTTTAGAAATTTCATGGCTTTCAGCATGGTACCGCCGGTTCCCAGCATATCATCCGCCATAAAAACAGTTTTATCCTTGACATTACCCAGTAGCTTTATCTCGGCAATGTTGTTGTCCGCCGCGTCCTTTGTAATCTTAGAATAGTCACGTTCTTTGTAAATCAGCGCCAGCGGTTTTTTCAGCGCAGTCGCGTAGAATTTGTTACGGTCAATCGAGCCGGTATCGGGCGCGGCCACGACAAAATCCTCGCTGCCGGGCGGGACAAGCTGTGAAAGTTTCTGGATAATCTGGTAACTGGCGTGGAGGTTTTCGAGCCGCATACGGCAGAAGGCGTTGCCGATTTCCCGCGAATGAATGTCAAGCGTGATCAGGCAGTCAACGCCCAGCGATTCAAATATCCTGCCGACACGGCTGGAGGTGACGCCTTCCCGTCCCTTCCGACGGTGCTGCCGTGCGTAGGGGTAGGTCGGGATAACCAGCGTGGTACTACGCGCCCCCGCCTGTTTGACCGCGTCAACCGTAACATAAATCATCATCAGATGATCGTTTACCGAAAGCGTCTTTGTCAGGGTGCAATCGTTGAATTTGAGCGGGTAGTGATTTTCAACGTCCTGCACTATAAATATATTCTTGCCGCGTATGGATTTAAGGATTTCGGCCTTTACCTCGCCGTTCGGGAACATGGTAAAGCGTGTAGGCACCTTAAAATCGGGTGCGTGAAGTTTCATGTCGCGGCTGCGCGGATTCATGCCGGAAGTTGTTATCTCGTTTATAAAATTGATGCGCCGCATCACTTCGTTCGGCTCCATGTTGAAACGCCGGGACATTTCTTCAACGGCTTTTCCAAAAATATGGCGGTACTGGTTCTTTAAATGGACGATTACCTGATCCGCAAACGCTTCCCCGCCCGGGCAGGCGACAATGGCAAGGTTTGCGGGACTCGAATAATGCATAAGTTATCTTATACCAAAGGCATTTTATCTGGCAATAGAGTATTTCCTGCTTTTGTTGACGGAATCGGTGCTGAAAGTGACCGGGACTTTGTATTCTCTGCTTTTGGACGCGGCAAGCCGGGCTGCCGGTTCCAATTCCCCGGTCCCCGCAAAACGGTATAAGTATAGGCGTTTATTCACAGTGCTCTGTTGCTACGCAACGTCCGTGAACTTGTTTGCGGCTCGGGGCCGGGGGCTTCATTCCGCTTTGAAGTCTTGCAAAACGGAAATATAGCCGGTATAATGGATAAAGTGCCAAGGTGGCTCAGTCGGCAGAGCGGCGCACTCGTAATGCGCAGGTCGGGGGTTCGATTCCCCCTCTTGGCTAATTGAGTAGGGAGGCGGGCGAGTGTCCACGGTTCCTCATCGCGGGGTCTGACCTCCGCCGCTTCCGCTTCAGTATGCCCCCCCCCCCCCCCGTCTGTACTTGACCGGAAATTTCAGGTTTAGCCGTTTCAGGACAGATCTTTCCCGTCTTTCCCGCACGGGTTTTCGGTTTGGGGCGAAAATGGCGGCTGACGGGGGACGCGGGGGCTATCCCCAGCCGGAGCTTCCTCCGGCTGGGGGCTGACCCTCTCCTCAGCCTTCCCCGTCCGGGGGTTATCCCCAGCCGGAGCTTCCTCCGGCTGGGGGCTGACCC
>JAITKQ010000060.1 GCA_031278295.1 Spirochaetaceae bacterium
CGTAAAGCGGGATGTTTAAACTCAAACCTATGCCCGCATATAACCATTCAACTTTTGGAACATTGACGTGTGCGGCTAAGGGTACTGTTAAACAAAGAGGTGCCGAGGCAATGTCGGTAGAACTTTTAATTCCTTTAAAATCCTGATCCAAAATAAGATAGATATCAGGATGCATCAACAACCCGGTATTGAACGACAGCCAGTGAAAAATGTAAAAATCATAGCTTAGCCCGAAATCAAACGTGGGTGCGTAGTTACCTTTCGGCATACTGCCCTCGGTCGCCGCGTTAAAAAAATCCCCTATATTCGGCGTTAAGCCGAATCCGGAATTGAGTCCAAGCAGCATATCAAATGGCTGATGCTTGTGGACAACATCAGGACTTTCTCTTTCTTCCTGCGCGAAAACACCGCCCGCGACAGAGGCCGCGACAGAGGCCGCGAGAACTAAAACCAAAATACTTTTTTTCTTTGCCGTTTGTTTCTCCTTTACTTTGGCAACAAAGTTTTTGTTATGCGGTACAAACCATATTTTGTCAAGGCATTTCGGGGGGCGCGTTGTCAGGAGGCTGCCGGGGGAACGGGGGGTCAGTCGAGTCTGCCGTCCATGATTTTTATCAGGCGTCTGGCCTGCGCCCCGACAAGCGGGTCGTGGGTAACTATTATGACTGTGGTGCCCGATGCGTTGATTTCTGAAAAGGTTGAAAGTACGGTCTTGCCGGTTTGGGAATCGAGTGCGCCGGTCGGCTCGTCGGCGAGGATAATTTTAGGGCTGCCGGCAAGCGCCCTGGCGATGGCGGCCCGCTGGTTTTGGCCGCCGGAAAGTTCGTGCGGCAGATGGCTCATCCTGTCGCCAAGTTCGACCCGTTCAAGCGCGTTGACGGCGAGTTCTTTCCACCGGTTTTTTTCGACGCCCTGGTAGCGCAGAGGCAGCATCACGTTTTCCAAAACCGTCATTGACGGGATGAGGTGGTACTGCTGAAACACAAAACCCAAGGTACGGCTGCGCAGCACGGCAAGCGCCCTATCATTCAAAAGCGATATATCTTCGCCGTCTATCTTCACCATACCCGAAGTCGGGCGGTCAAGGCAGCCAATCAGATTCATGCAGGTTGTTTTGCCGGAACCGGAGGGCCCCATGATCGAGACAAATTCCCCCTCGTTTATTGTGAAGGAAATGCCGTCAAGGGCGGTAACTATGTTCTGCCCCATCCGGTACTCGCGCCTCACGTTTTTTAGGCAGATGATTTCCTTCACCGCGGCGTCCGTCAAAACCTGGTCGGCGGAGCGCCGCCTGCCGGCCCCCTGCCGGCAGGCGGACGCCGCGCCGTGCCGCGCCCGGAAACCGGCTCCTGTTGCAGGGCCTTTAACACGTCGCCCTCGTTAAGGCCGTCCATTATGCTTACAAAATTGTCCCCGTAAGGTTCCACCCTTACAAATACCCGCCCGCTCCTGCCTTCCTGTCCGATCCGCTCGGCATAGGCCCTTCCGTTTTCGTACCCTATGGCCTGCCGTTCCACGAGAAGTACGGTAACGGGGGGGCTTATTTCGATACGGCCGGTAAAAGAATAGTAAGGCAGGATTTCCTGCGGCGGGTTTTCAATCTTTATTTTGGCGTTGACGACCGTCGCCCCCCGGCTGGTTACCGTACCTACGGCGGGGAAAGATTCCAGATAACCTTCCACAAGCCCGTTTTGGTAGGCAGGGAAATTGAAAAGCGCCTTTTGACCCGGACGCAGTTTCGGCGCGTCCGTTTCGACAATTTCAACCGTGCTATGCAGGTAGCTTCTGTCAACAATTACGCCGACATTATCCTTAGCCTCAAGGTAATCGCCGGTTTGGGCCGTAAAGCTGGCTATAAGGCCGGAAAACGCCGCCGTAATGTTCCTGTCCTGTATTTTTTGCAGCAGTACGCCGCGCTGCCTTTCCATCAAAACAAGTTCCCGCCTGGAGCCGTTGACCCGTTTTTGTTCCATGTCAAAATCATGCTTTTCAAGGTTGTAACGCTGCTCGCTGTCATCAAGCTGTAAGATCAGTTCCCCCTCTTCCACAGTGTCGCCCTCCGCCACGTAAACGGCGGTTACCGTGCCGTCCCCGGCGGCCCGCAGAGTCTGCTCCTGCGCCGCCGCGACATTTCCGGCAATTTCTATAACACTTTCATACGTTTCGGAACGTACGGTAAAGGTTCTATCCAGACCGCCGGAATTATTTTTTACACGGCGCGCTATTACGAGCGAGAGCGAAAGCACGGCCAACGCGCATACGGCTATGATAATTTTTTTTAGCTTTTTTTTCATACAAACCCTTCGCCAATTCCTCCGCTATTCCGCAATGATGTACAGGTATACTCCGATTTGGTACAGAATCATATCGGTATCCGTGATAAGGCAGTTGTACCGTGCATTCTCCCTGTTCGCTTCGGCCCTGCGGTACTCGCTTTCAGCAACAATGCCCTGCTCAAACCAGCCGCGCATATCCGCCAGAAGCTCGCTGTACAGTTCAAACTGTTCGGCACGTTCCTGCCGCTGCCAGAGCAGATCGGAACGGTTCCTGTCAGTCTCGGCCAAAAGATCGTCCCAGTCTCTGACGGAATTTTCGATTCCGATAAGTTCCTTTTGGGCCGCAAGCGCGTTCTCCTCTTTTTTGAGCGGCGCGAGCGCGAGGGTTTCGCTGTCCAGGCCGAGCGACAGCTTGAGGGCGGGGACGCTGTTACCGGCGCCGAGCGGAAACTCAAAGCCGCCGGAAAGGGTAAAGCCCCGCCACGAAAGTGAGACGCCGGCGTTGAGGCTGTGCACCCCGCCCTCCGCCCTGTTTTGAAAGGCCGTGTTGTTAAGCGTGGTGCCGCCCTCAAGGCGGACGCCGAGTTCGCCGTCCGCCTGACGGGACAGGGTGTTGATGTAGCGCTGCCATTCGGCGCTTTCAAGCTCAGTGTAGCGTGAACGGTCAAAGTCGGCGAGTGAAAGCAGCCCGCCGTCTTCCGGTGGGCCGGAAGACGGCGCGGGCACAGTTCCGGGCAGGCTGTCAATGTTTTCCCTGCCGCAGTTTCGCGCAAAAACCGCCATATTCCGCCGCAAAAGCCGCTCGGCTTCAAGCGCCTCACGTTCAGCCTTTGCCAACTCCATACGCGCCGTCCGGAAGGTGGCGGAGCCCTCGTCGTAACCCTGCACCCTAACCTGGGCAAACTCAAGTTCCTCCGTCCAGCGCGTTTCATTCTTCGTATGGAGGGCGGCCTCCTGCTCATAGAGGTCGCGTAGGGCCTGGTAAAATTCCTTTTCCGTTTCCAGGGCCCGCTTTTGCATCCCCCTCCTCGCCTCCGTTACCGTCCGCTCCGCCTGTAGCAGTTCTACAGTCCGCTTTTTCCGGGCATTGCCGGTAATATCCGCGGACAGCGTGAGGGCCGTGTTGGAAGCCGTTACGCCGTCAGCGCCGCTCATGAGCAACGGAGAGCTGACCTTCAATTCCGCGTTGTTTGCCGCCGGCAGTTCCAGCGAGATTGAAGGTTCGGCCTCGAATTCGAATGGGCGAGCCCCGTCAAAAAAGAAAAACAGCGTTCCTGTGTTCAGTTTGACGCTAAAACCGTTTTCAAGCTCCGTCCGGGACAGCGACAACTCCGCCTGCCGCAACTCTATGGCGCGTGTTTTAAGTTCGCTGTCGTGCTCAATACGGCCCGTCAGCAGCGCGGCGATACCCTCACCCTCTTCCGCCCTCGCCGGTACGGCGGCAAACCACAGGATTACGCAAAAGAAAGAAACGGGAAAATGGCGTGAAAGTTTGTTAAGACGCATAAAACCGGCGAGTCCTCCCCCAAAGCCGCAATTCCCCCTTTCGCCGTGAATCCAAAATCCGGCGTTTTGTTTTACCTATTTAAACATATTTTTTATTTTCATGTTACAGGTTCCGGTTTTTTATTCGCAGTGGGGTCTAATACCCCGCCCCTTGGGGCGGGGAGGTTCATTCGCAGTGGGGCGGAGAGGTTCATAAGATCACCCCCGATTATGCGTACAGGGGGTACCAGGGCAATGCCCCCCCCCCCCCCCGTCAGTCTATTCCGTCTAATCCGTGACCGCTGAACCGGCAAAAATCATATAGCATAGTCCTGGGGCGACATGGCGGCGATAAAATCGCTTACACGTTTGGGCACGGCCCCGCTGAAAATTTCACCGGGCGTGCCGCGGACAAGCAGCTCCCCGCCGTCCAGAAAGGCGATAAAGTCCGCCACCTCCCTGGCAAAAATCAGGTTGTGAGTCACGATTATCATCGTGTTGTTCTCCTTTACCAGGGTTCGTATAACGTTTAGGACTTCCCGCTCAAGCTCCGGGTCCAGAGCGCTGGTGGGTTCGTCAAATAGCAGCACGTCCGGCCTCATACCCAGCGCCCGCGCTATAGCCGCCCGCTGCTGCTGGCCTCCGGAGAGGGTGGAAGGGTAACTGTCCTTTTTGTCGTACATTTCAACTTTTTCAAGCAGGGCAAGGGCAAAGTCCCGCGCCTCGTTCGGATTCTCCTTTTTTACCAGCACCGGCCCTTCCATGATGTTTTCGAGCACCGTTTTATGGGGAAAAAGCTGAAAGTTCTGGAATACCATGCCGGTATGCCGCCTTAGAGACAGAATTTCCCGTTGGCGGGCAAAATACGCTTTGCCGAAAGGGGGCCGTTTTTCGTTTTTTTCAAAGCGAAGTTCCTTACCGGCCACCCGTAGAACACCTTCGTCCGGGATCTCAAGCAGGTTGACGCAGCGCAGCATGGTTGATTTCCCCGCGCCGGAGGGGCCGATAAGCACGGTGGTCTTTCCCCTGGGCGCGTGGAAATTGATGTTCCGCAGCACCGGCAAGGCCCTGTGCGGCCCCTGCCTAAAACTTTTTTTTACCGCGTTGAGGAAGACCATTCAGCGTCCCCTGTACAGGGCTTTTTCCATCTTTGCCTGAAGCGCGGTAAGGACGGTACAGAAGGCAAGGTATATGAGGGCGGCCAGGCAGTACAGCAGCATCGGTTCGTAGGTACGGGCCGCGATGCGCTGGGTGGTCTGAAACATCTCCGCTATTGTGATGTTTGCCGCCAGGGATGTATCCTTTACCAGGCTGATGAAGGTATTGCTCAAGGGCGGCAGGGCTATCGCAAAACTCTGCGGCGCGATGATGCGGCGCAGGGCCTGCCACTTGGTCATGCTGAGTGAATAGGCCGCCTCCCACTGACCCCTCTGTATCGCCAGTATGGAAGCCCGTATCGATTCGGAACAGTAGGCCCCGACATTCAGCGAAAAGGCCGCTATCGCCGATGGAATCGCCCCCAGCCTGATCCCCATGCCTGGCAGTCCGAAGAACACGATGTAAAGCTGCACCAGAAGGGGAGTCCCCCTGAATACCCAGACATAGGCGGATGCGATTTTTTGCAGCGCCTTTATTTTGGAAAGCCGCATAGCGGCGGTGATCGACGCTATTACCAAACCGACACCGAAGGAAGCCACCGCCATCGGCATGGTAAGCAACAACCCGGCTTTTAGCATGGGCAAAAAAGATTCGCCGATTATCCTTAACGGGCGCGCCCATTCCGTCATCCGTTTTATCTACCGCTTGGACACATCGAGGTTGAGGTATTTTAGCGACAACTTTGTCAGCGTCCCGTCCGCGGAAAGTTCCGTCAGGGCCCGGTTGATCGCCTCAAACAGTTCACCCTGGTTTTTTGCCAGAATCACCGCGCTTTCCGTTACATCCGTGGAAGTGGCCACAACCTTGGTGGGGGTTTCCGGGTGTTCTTTCAGGTAATCGGCATAAGTTACGTCATCGTTGATCGTCGCGTCCGCCCGTCTGTCGATGACCAGTTGCACGGATTCGTTAAACCCGTCCGTCCCGATTATCTTGGCGCCGTACCGTTCACCAAGCTGTGCCCAGTTGCTGGTAAGCGTCTGGGCCGAGGACTTGCCGTTCAAATCCTGGAAGGTTTTGATGCTGTCGTTGTCGTTTCTTACGACAACGACCCCGCGTGTGTAGGTATAGGGGATTGTGAAATCGTACTTTTCCTTCCGCGCGTCGGTAACGCCCACCTGGTTAATCACCGTGTCCCAAAGGCCGGAATCGAGCCCGATGATGAGGGAGTCCCACCTCGATTCGACGAATTTGGCCCTTACGCCGAGCTTTGCCGCAATGGCCTCGGCTACCTCCACATCGTAGCCGATAAGTTTGTTGCTTGCCGCGTCGTGGTACGTGTACGGGGGGTAGGTTCCTTCGATCCCGATGACCAGCTCACCGGCTGCCTTGATCCGCTCAAGCGAATTGACGGATTTTTCTTTTTTTGCCGTGGCAAACGCGGAAACCGCCGCCACAAAAAGCAAGCCCAAAACAAACAATTTTTTCATAAAAACCTCTCTATATTTTTCGCGTCCGGGCCCGGAATTTTCCCGGTCCCGTGGAGACCTTAGTTTGCAAACCCAGGTCCCGGGCCGACGCCTGTTATGCGGATACCGGCCAAGGACCGGCGCTACATCCGCCTAATGCCCGATCAATTACGCCGCCTCCAGCGCCCTTTCCAAATCCAACAACAGATCCTCTATATCCTCAATGCCGATGGAAAGGCGCAAAAGCCCGTCCTCTATGCCCGCCTTTTTTCTTAGTTCCGGCGGAAAGGTTTCGTGAGTCTGGCTTGCCGGGTGGCACACCAGCGATTCTACGCTGCCGAGGCTTACGGCAAAGTCGAAGAGTGACAGCGCCCCGACAAAGCGGGCCGGATCGCAGTCGTCCCGCAGGATGAAAGAAAGCACCGCCCCGAATCCCCTGCTCTGGGATTCCTGGATACGGCGGTTTTCCCCGCCTACCGAAGGGTAGAAAACACGTTTGACTTTCGGGTGTGTCCGCAGCAGTTCCACAACGGCGGCGGCGTTGGCGCACTGGCGGTCCATCCTGAGGGCGAGGGTCTTTATACTCCGCTCAAGCCGGTACGAATCTGCCGGATTCAGCGGATTTCCCAAGGTATTCTGAAGTATTTTTACCCTTCCGGCCTTTTCCCCATCGTTAAGGGCAAGCACCCCGGCAAGGATGTCCGAATGGCCGGAGTAGTACTTGGTCGCTGAATACACGACAATATCCGCGCCCAGGTCGAGGGGTTTCTGTAGGTAGGCCGACATGAAAGTATTGTCCACAATCAGGATGATGTCCCGTTCATGGGCTTTCTCCGCCAGGCGCCTTATGTCCGTAACCCGTAGCAGCGGGTTGGACGGGCTTTCCAGGAAAATCCCCCGCACACCGCCGGGGAGGCGATCAAAATCGAGCGTGTTAAAGTCTTCAACAAGATCGTAGGAAAGCCCCAAACTGCCGAATACCTTCGAGGCATAGCGGAAAGTTCCGCCGTACACGTTGTCGTTCAGCAGAATCCTGTCCCCTACCTTGAACAGGTGAAAGGCCGTATCCGTTGCCGCCATGCCGGAGCTGAAGGCAAACGCATAGCGGGCATCTTCCAGCAGGGCGAGGCGTTTTTCCAGCGCGAGCCGCGTCGGGTTGCTCCCGCGTGTGTAGACATACTCCTGAAATTCGCCCACACCGGGCTGCCTGTATGTCGTCGCCAGGTGAATAGCCGGGACAACATCGCCTGAATGTTCCGCCGTTTTACCGTCGCCGTGGATTGCGAGGCTTGCAAATTTCATAGCCATTCCTTTAGGTATATAGCA
>JAITKQ010000066.1 GCA_031278295.1 Spirochaetaceae bacterium
CCCCCCGCCCCCCCCCCCCCCCCCCCCCCCCCCCCCCCCCCCCCCCCCCCCCCCCCCCCCCCCCCCCCCCCCCCCCCCCCCCCCCCCGGGGGGGGGGGGGGCGTTTTTTGTTAGTGTTACTGATTCCGGACGCCGCAAAACAGCGTTAATCAGTGTCACCCTGGCGATTCCATGACGGGTCCAGACAGTTTTTCAGCGCCGGATGCCTGAAATTCCAGACGCTGTTACCCGCGAGCGGGCGCAGGGCCTCCACGTCCGCCTCCGTGAAGTAGGGCGGCGAAAGGCGCAGGCTACGGAATTCATGCTCTACACCCGAAGCGCGTACAATCGCGGCGCTTCTTTCGATAAGTCCCGCAATTGCGTTTTTGAGCGGATTTTTGGCATCCGCAGCCTTTGTCAAAAGTTCTGCGTAACGGCCGGGCGCTATTTTCAGATCCATCGCGATATAGTCGGGCCGTGTTTCCCGTGACGACAGCAACTTTTCCAAAACACCGGGGGCGCTTCCGTTTGTGTCGAGCTTTACCGCCAGGCCCAGCCGCTTGATGTACGAAACAAGTTCCGGCAGACTGGGGTACAAGGCGGCCTCCCCGCCGCTCAGCACCACGCCGCCCAGCACCTCCCGCCGTTTTTTGATGTGCGAAACCGCTTCGATCAGAGGTACAAGGCCGGTGCCGTTTGCCCGCTTCCTTCCTAGTATTAAATCGCCGTTATGGCACCAGGGGCAACGCATATTGCAAAACGGAAAGAATATGATTGCCGCAAGCCTGCCCGGATAATCGATCAGCGTGGTTTTTTGAAAGCCGACGGCCTGTTTGTCGTCGAAAAATACGTCATTCACGGGGCAAAAGGCTCCTGTCCATCTCGGTAAAACATTCCGTCAAAAAACGGTTTAACATTAACAAGCCTTCCCTGTTGAGGGCGCATAGGCCGTTCCGCATTTTTCCCCGTGCCCGCCACCTGGCAAGGGTTTCGGGGACAAGGCTTTCGAGCGCACAGCCGAATCTTTGCCGGAACAGGGCGGCGTCCGGCCCTTCGGCGTAACGAAAGCCCATTAAAAAACTTTCCCTGATTAAGGTGTTACGGTCAAGGTGTTCCGTGACGGTTTCCGTGCCGGGTACTGAAATATAGCGGCGGACATCGGTCTTTACCGTTCGCCGCAGGCCGGAAAGCGTCGCGCCGCCGCCCCGGACGATCGTGCCCGAAGCGGAAGGCCCCGCGCCAAGCCAGGTGCCCATCCGCCAGTACACGATGTTGTGCGCCGAGCGTTTGCCGTCCGGCGCAAAGTTTGAAACCTCGTACTGGCGGTATCCGGCGGCCTCCAGAAAATCACGCCCCGCGATCCAGAGCCTTGCCGCCTGCTCCGCAGGCGGCAAGGCAAGCTTTGACAAGGACGCATTCCGGTAGAGTGGTGTTTTTTCTTCCACCGTTAAATCGTACAGGGATACGTGGGACGGCCCGTAACGGAGCAGCGTTTCGATGTCGCGGAGCAGGACGGACTCATCCTGGGCAGGGAGGCCTGAGATCAGGTCGGCGGAAAAGGAGCCCCCGTAAGCCTCGTTCAGCAGCGCAAGAGCCGCACCGAGCCGCCGGACGTTGCCCTGCCTGCCGATGGCGCGGCGGGCCCATTCGTCAAAAGTCTGCACGCCGCAGCTTATCCGTGTTACCCCGCCCTCCCGGCAGACACGTAAAAAATTTTCGTCAAGTGATTCCGGATTCACCTCGACGGTAAACTCTCCGGGAGGATGCCGGCCACCTGCGGTGGACAGGAAGCCGAGCAGTGTTTTCATCCGTTGCGGGCCAAGCAGGGACGGCGTCCCGCCGCCTATGTAAACGCTTGCCGGTTCCGTTACATGAAAGGCCCTAAGCTGCCCGCCTATGTCTTCAAGTAGCTTTTCGGTAAAAAGATCAAACAGCCTGCCGGAACCGGTTCCGGCAGGCAGGGAGTAAAAATCACAGTAGTCACATTTTTTCGCACAGAACGGAATATGGATGTATAGGGACGCTGTCACGGCCCTTTCATGCTAACGCTTGTGCGGGATTTTAACTACGGGGATTTGCCGCTTCTGTAGACGCGGCAAGCGGTACGCTTTGGTCATTTTATTATATCGGCGGCGGTCTTGAGCGGAAGGCCGAAGGTCCGGGCCACGCTGGGGTACGTAACTTCGCCTCTGTACGTGTTCAAGCCAAAGAGCAGAGCCGTGTTTTCCAGGCAGGCTTTTTCCACGCCCTTGTTGGCAAGCTGGAGGCCGTAGCCTATAGTCGCGTTGTTCAGGGCAAATGTGGAAGTCCGCGCGTAAGCGCCCGGCATATTCGCCACACAGTAGTGTAGTATGTCGTCAACGACGAATACCGGATCGGCGTGGCTTGTCGGATGGGATGTTTCGAAGCAGCCGCCCTGATCGATGGCGACATCAACAAGAATCGCGCCCTTTTTCATCTTTTTCAGATGTTCGCGGCGTACCAGCTTGGGCGCTTTGGCGCCTGGTATCAGCACAGCGCCGATCACGATGTCCGCGTTTTTAATGTAGGTTTCCAGCGCGACCTCGTCGTTGTAAACGGCCTTTACGTTGGCCGGCAGGATTTCGTCCAGGTACTCAAGGCGTTGCAGGTTTATGTCCAGTATGGTAACGTCCGCGCCGAGTCCGGCGGCGGTCCAGGCCGCGTTGGCGCCGACGGAGCCGCCGCCAAGTATCAGGATGTTTGCCGGCGCGACTCCCGTTACGCCCATCGGCAGGAGCCCCCTCCCCCCCTGGGTCCTCGCGGAATAGAAAGCTCCCATCAGCGCGGCCATCCTGCCGGCCACCTCGCTCATCGGTTTAAGGAGCGGCAGGGCCCGTCCGTCCTGCACCGTTTCGTAAGCCAGGGCTATGATTTTACGTTTCAGGCAGGCGTCAAGCAGCGGCCTATCCGCCGCGAAGTGGAAATAGGTGTATACAAGCTGATTTTCCTGCATCAACCCGTACTCCGATTCGAGGGGTTCCTTTACCTTGATAAGCATTTCGGCGGATTTCCAAACCTCGGCGGCGGTGTTTAAAATTACCGCACCTGCCGCCTTGTACTCATCATCCGTGATCGCGGAACCAAGACCCGCGCCCTTCTCGACACAAACGCTGTGCCCCACGTCCACGTAGGCCCGCACCGCATTGGGCGTAAGCCCTACCCTAAATTCATTATTTTTAATCTCTTTTGGGCATCCTATTTTCATAACATTCTCCAAGTTGTAATATTGCCGAAACGTTTACAAAGTTAATTTGCAAATGACAGCGAGCCAAAACAAAGATTTTGGCTTAAGCTTTTTTAATATAATAAAAGCGGCATATTTTAGCCAAACTCACCGCCGGACGCCTTAATTCAAACAGGTAAATGTTTAATCGGGCGCCGCTTACGCGCCGCTACCGCCTGTGATCTTAAAGGTTTTTACCTTACCGGTTCAAGGGCGCGCTGCCTGAACCGCTATTTAACAGAATCAAAGGTCCCCGCGTAACGGGATCGGCGTATTATCGATTTCGTCTATACGATTTTCGTACACATAGTACTTTGTCATTTTGGCGATTTCCGGACTCAGTAACAGTATGGCGATGATGTTCGGGATGGTCATCAGCGCGTTTAGCGCGTCCGCCAGGTCCCAAACGACGCCGATCGTCAGAACCGTTCCCAAGAATGTAAAGATAACGTAGATCACGCGGTACGGGATATTGCTTTTTGGCCCAAACAGGTATTCCGCGCCTTTTTCACCGTAGTACGACCAGCCAAGTATCGTGGAAAACGCGAAGGTAAACAGGCCAAACGTTAAAACGATTGTTCCAAAAATCGGGATTTGATCAAACGCGGCATGTGTGAGCCTGCCGCCGTCGTTAAGCGATTCGATGCTGCCGTTGGCAACCACGGAAGTAACAACGACAAGGCCGCTTAGAAGGCATATCACCACCGTGTCCCAGAAAGTGCCGGTACTTGAAACCAGAGCCTGACGTACCGGATTCCGTGTTTTGGCGGCCGCGGCAACGATGGGCGCGGAACCCATGCCCGATTCGTTTGAAAAGAGTCCCCGTGCTATGCCGTAACGCGCCGCGCTCATCAGCGTGGACGCTACAAAACCGCCGCCCATTGCATTAGGGTTAAAAGCCGCGCCAAGTATCGTCTGAATAGCGGTGCCCAAAAACCTGTAATTGATTACCAGTATCGTGATGCAGCCTACCACGTACAGTACCGACATGAACGGCACGAGGGCTACGCAGACCTTTGTTATCCATTTGAGTCCGCCTATCAGTACGAGCGCGACCAGGAAGGTCAGGATCAAGCCGGTAATCCATTTGGGGATATTGAACGTTTCGTTTACAAGATTCGCGACCGCGTTGGACTGTACGCCGTCGCCGATGCCGAAGGCCGCCAACGCGGCAAAAATAGCGAACAGTACGCCGAGCCATTTCATTTTTAGCCCGCGTTCCAGCGCAAACATGGCGCCGCCCAGCATCATCCCTTCCTCATCCTTTACACGGTACTTTACCGCGATAAGGCTTTCCGCGTACTTTGTAGAAATTCCTAATATGCCGGCAATCCACATCCAAAAAACCGCTCCCGGCCCGCCCAGCGCGATAGCCGTGCCAACCCCGATGATATTCCCGGTCCCTATGGTGGACGCCAGGGCGGTCGTCAACGCGCCGAATTGCGAGACATCCCCGCTTCCGTCAGCGTCCTTTGTTACAGACAGCTTTATGCCCAGTCCGAGTTTGCGCTGAATGAAACCTGTTCGTATAGTCATAAACAGGTGCGTTCCAAACAACAGCACAAGTAACCAAGGTCCCCACAGCCAGCCGTCAAGCGTACCTACAATTTTTGCCAATGATTCCACTCCCTATCCTCCTGTAAACCGGCTGATTGCACAATTTATTTTGCTTAAAGTGTAAATCGTGATTCCGTTCCGGTCAAGAAATATTTCTTTAAAATATATTTTGTCTGAAAATATATTTTTGTTATGTGGAAAATATCCGCTGCAATATTCGCGGCAACAACAATCTTGTATAAATATACTAGATAAATATGTATTACGCATATATATTCAATATTTCAGTATAATAGAGTTGTTCAGAAACCTCAGTTTCTGAACAACTTCCGCTGAAAAACCTGTTCAAGAACCCGTGGGCTTTTGCCCACATTCAAATAGGTTATTGAACAAGTCCAATTTAAATAATAATACGTGATTTGCGGGATTGACGAAATTATCC
>JAITKQ010000068.1 GCA_031278295.1 Spirochaetaceae bacterium
GATGAATTGGTCTAGCATGACCATTTTGTCTTTCTTTCCGGCCTTGCGGTACTCCACTCTGATTTCCCGCGTTACCGATTTTCTTTCACTCATTTGTAACCCCATTTGGGCATCCTCCTTCGAGCGTCCTTATTATAATTTGGGTAACATTTTCAATTTGAGGCACGGCCTCTTTTCGGTAACATTTTTGATGATGCAACGCGCCGCCTTGACAGAGGGACGTGGATTTCATACTATCAAACGGTACTTACATTTTGTCGCCGTTTTTATCCGGCATGGAGAGATGACCGAGCGGCCTAAGGTGCACGATTGGAAGTCGTGTGTGCTCGCAAGGGCACCGAGGGTTCGAATCCCTCTCTCTCCGTTTGACCGCTACGGGCGGTATCCTAAAACGGTGACCGCGGAAGGGTGGTACGCGGCCACCGGCGCCTCAAGCGGCCCGGGGATAGCGGACGGTATGCCCGCGGCAGGGATGCCTTATGTCCGCATTCATGGTTTTGGGTATAAATAATTTTGGAGAGATGCGAGAGTGGTTGAATCGGGCGGTCTCGAAAACCGTTGTACTCGCAAGGGTACCGAGGGTTCGAATCCCTCTCTCTCCGTATGTATTCCGGCACTCATAAAAACACGGGGGACCCGGACATGAAGTTGTACAGGCGGAACAAAGGCCCGCGCTGTTGTTTCCGGCGTTTGCGTCGCAAGCTATCTGTATTTTATGGGAGCTAAAAAAATAGAATAGCCCTGTCGTGCCGGCAGGCAGGGTGCGCCCAATTCTGAATCGAAACACAATTTTAACCGTTTAACCGTGTCAGGGTACCGGCATCCTGCCGCACTTGTTTTGGGACAGTCCACACACACCCCCGCCCCCGAAATGCGCGTGTTGCGCGGCGAACTACCGGTGCTTACCGGAACGGCTCCCGGCGATGATCGCCTGCATGAAGGCAGTAAACAAAGGGTGGGCCGCCGTTGGTTTGGACTTGAATTCAGGGTGGAACTGGACGCCCAGTCCCCAGGGGTGGCTCGGCCATTCAACCGATTCCACAAGCGCGTTGTCCGGCGTAAAAGCGCTGAGTATGAGGCCGGAATCAAGCATATCCGTGCGGTACCTGTTGGAAAATTCGTAGCGGTGGCGGTGCCGTTCGTGTATGGGGCCGCCGCCGTAGGCCTTGTGTATCAAGGTTCCTTCGCGGGCGCGGGTCTCGCTGCCGCCAAGCCGCATCGTGCCGCCCATCATCGTTACTTCGATCTGATCTTCCAACAGGCTTACCACCGGATGCGCCGTGTCGGGCGTGAATTCCGTCGAGTCCGCCCCCTCCCAGAGGAGTACGTTCCGCGCCCACTCTATCACCATCACCTGCATCCCAAGGCATATCCCAAAGTAAGGAATTTTATGTGTCCGCGCCCAGCAAGCCGCCTTCACCATGCCGCCTATACCCCTGTCGCCAAAACCGCCCGGTACCAGTACGCCGTCCACCCGGGAGGTTCCGCCGCTACCAAGCACGGTGTCAATGTCTGAAGCCGCATCCAACAGGGCGGAATCCACCTTCACAAGCTCGGTTTCCACGCCGCAGGCAAGTCCGGCGTGAAAGATAGCCTCGTAAACAGACTTATATGCGTCATGCAGTTCCATATACTTGCCTACGATGCCGATACGCACCCTCCCCCGCCGCGCGCTGAATTTTTCCATCATCGTGTACCAGGCGGAAAGGTCGGCGTGCCGTACCTCGACGCCCATCTTTTTCAGCACGATTTCTTCAAGTTTCTGCTCGTAAAATACGAGCGGCACCTGGTATATTGTCGTACTAATGTCGTAAGAAACGATTACCGCTTCACTTTCAACGTTTGTGAACAGGGCTATCTTTTGGCGGGTGGCTTCGTCCAGCATCACAGGCGCGCGGCATACAAGGATGTCGGGCTGTATCCCCAATTCCTGCATCGCCTTGACGGAATGCTGGGTAGGCTTTGTCTTGAGTTCCGCGCCCGCCACCTCCGGTATCAGCGTAAGGTGAACCGAAATCGCGTTTTTCCGGCCCATCTCGTGTATCATCTGACGGGCGGCCTCAATGAACGGTATGGATTCGATGTCGCCGACCGTGCCGCCGATCTCGACAATCACCACATCGTTGGCCGGGTCTTCCCCGGCAACGGCAAGTATGCGCCTCTTTATCTCGTCCGTGATGTGGGGAATCACCTGAATCGTATGGCCAAGGTAGCAGCCTTCACGCTCTTTACGGATAACCGCATCGTAAATCTGGCCTGTCGTTACCGAATTCGCGCGGGAAAGCGGCCCGGAGGTAAAACGCGCGTAGTTTCCAAGATCAAGGTCAGTCTCCGCGCCATCGTCAGTAACATAAACCTCGCCGTGCTGGTACGGACTCATGGTTCCCGCGTCAACGTTTATGTAAGGATCACACTTTACCATGCGCACGTTCAGCCCGTGTCCTTCAAGCAAGGCGCCCAACGATGAGGCCGCAACCCCTTTCCCCAAGCTGGAACAGACGCCGCCCGATACAAAAATGAACTTGTTCATGGAATTTTAGTTTAACCCGTTGCAAAGCAAGAGTTAAGGCCCGCCGGAACCCTTGGCTAAAACAAGAACCCATACAGGCCCGGCAGCCCTCCTCGACTTAACGACGCCAAAGACCACCGGCGTTTACTTTGGGCTCAGACACCTTTTTTTAAAAAACCGGATCCGCTCGCAAGGACATTCCGACAAGCCACCCGTAAAGCCTTACCGCACGGAGTTTCGCAAAGCGAAACTCCGTGCGTAACCAAATCTAGGGTGTAAATTTTAGAGGAAGCTATGGCAGGACAAGAGAAAATCAAAACAGATAGGGAGGGAAAACAAAATGCCGGATAAAACAGAGGAAATTATCATGAAAGCGGGGGCCGAAATCGGCAAGAAGATACGGGGAAAGGCCGCGCGGTTCAGAGAGAAGGAGAAACCTAGGTTTGAAGTTAAGCACATTGAGGAAATGTGGGGAGGGTTGGAAGAATATGCGAAAGGCATTGAAGGACTTTTACGAAGAGGTGGTAACCCGGATTTTAGCCCTTTGGGTAGATACTGCTAAGCGACTTGCCCTGAGTTAAACAGATCGGGCGCCACATAGCCGGCACCGAATGCATACGCTTAGCCCGCTGGCGGACGCTGGCAGGCGCTGGCGGGCGCGCCCGCTGGCGGGCGCTTAAAAAAGTTGACGGATAGCGGTTTACGGCTTAAACTAAAACAATAAAAATTCCTTGAAAGGAGAAAAGTACAATGAGTACAGCTATCGACCTAAGCGTCGTTGACGACGTTGTTAAGGTATGGGGCGCTAAACCCGGCTCGATCATACCGATCTTGCAGGGTGTACAGGAGAAATACAACTACCTGCCGCCCGAAACCTTTCCCTATGTGGCAAAAAAGCTGAATGTGAGCGAAGCCCGCATTTACGGCGTCGCCACGTTCTACGAGAATTTTTCTTTGCAGCCAAAAGGAAAATTCATCATCAAAGTTTGCGACGGCACGGCCTGCCATGTCCGCAAATCAATACCCAACCTTGAACGCCTGCGTTCCGAGTTGGGGCTTTCGGAAAAGAAGATCACCACCGACGATCTAGGCTTTACCGTCCAGACGGTAGCGTGTCTCGGCGCGTGCAGCCTTGCGCCTGCCCTGATGGTTTCCGGTGGCGTTCCGGAGAAAGTCTACGCCAACGTAACGCCGGACGGTATCGTGGGCATTCTTAACGAACTTAAAACAAAGTTATAAGGGGGAAAAATGTCAAAGTTAACCAGCAGAGACGCCTTACAGAAGGCGCGTGCAACGTACAAAAAGGCGTTCGACGCCGAAAAACGCAAAATATTTGTCTGCGCGGGCAACGGGTGTATCGCCTCCGGTTCGTTGGAAGTGTACGCCAAAATTGCCGAAATCATCAAATCCAAGGGAGTCAAGTGTTCCCTTGAGCTAAAGGAAGAACCGGGACACCCGGTAGGCGTGAAGAAGGGCGGCTGCCCCGGCTTCTGCAACCAGAGCGTCCTCGTGCTTGTCGAGCCGGAAGGCTGGCTGTATACGAAGGTCAAGCCGGAAGATGCGGAAGAAATCGTCGAAACGACGATAAAAAACGGCAAGCCGGTCGAACGCCTCGCGTACAAGGGCCCGGACGGCAAGCTCATCCTCAAAAAAGCGGAAATCCCGTTCTACAAGAAGCAGACCCGCGTTGTGCTTGAGCAGTGCGGCGAGATTGACGCCGAAAACATCAGGGAGTACCTCGCGGTGGGCGGTTACAGCGCATTCGAGAAAGTGCTGTTCGACATGACGCCGGAAGCGGTATGCAAGGAAGTCGCGGAGAGCAACCTTCGCGGACGCGGCGGCGCGGGCTTCCCCGCCGGGCAGAAGTGGGGCGACACGCTCAAGGCGCAGGGCGCTCCCAAATACGTGGTCTGCAACGGCGACGAGGGCGACCCGGGCGCGTTCATGGATCAGTCGGTAATGGAAGGCGTCCCTCACCAGATGATAGAGGGTATGCTGATCGCGGCAAAGGCTATAGGCGCAAGTCAGGGTTACATCTATGTACGCGCCGAGTACCCCAGGGCCGTTTCCCGCCTGCGGCTGGCAATAGAGCAGGCTACAGAGATGGGGATTCTGGGCGACAACATACTTGGCACCGACTTCAGCTTCAACCTGATCATATACCGGGGCGCGGGCGCGTTTGTCTGCGGCGAAGGTTCCGCCCTGATGGGCTCGATCGAAGGACGGCGCGGTATGCCCCGCGTCAAACGGTACCGCTCGACCGAGCGCGGCCTGTACGAAAAGCCCACCGTGCTGAACAACGTGGAAACGTACGCCAACGTGCCGTTGATCATCAACAAGGGCGCCGCCTGGTACAAGGGCATAGGCCCCGCAAGCAGCCCCGGCACAAAGACCTTTGCCCTCACCGGCAAGATAGTCAACACCGGCCTCATCGAAGTGCCTATGGGTACGAAGCTCCGCGAGATCATCTACGACATCGGCGGCGGCATACAGAACGACAGAAAATTCAAGGCTGTGCAGATAGGCGGCCCGTCCGGCGGATGCCTTACCGAGGCCGACCTCGATATGCCGCTGGATTTCGACTCTGTGCCAAAGGCCGGAGCTATCATAGGGTCAGGCGGACTCGTCGTAATGGATGATACGAACTGCATGATAGAGATAGCCCGTTTCTTCATGAATTTTACCCAAAAAGAATCGTGCGGAAAGTGCGTGCCATGCCGCGAAGGAACGCTCCGTATGCTCGAAATCCTTGAACGTATCGTGAACGGCGCGGGAAAGAACGGCGACATTGAGCTTTTGGACGAGCTTGCCGTTACAGTTTCCAAGGCTGCCCTCTGCGGTCTGGGAAAGACGGCGCCGAATCCGGTTCTAAGCACGATAAAACGTTTCCGCAACGAGTACGAGGATCATATCTACAAGCATAAATGTACCGCAGGCGAATGCAAGAAGCTAAAGACTCTCCGCATAGACCCGGCAAACTGCTCAGGTTGCGGAGCCTGCGCCAAGAACTGTCCCGCCGACGCTATTCACCAGCAGGATAAGATTGTCGAAGGCAAGAAAAAAGCGTACTATGTGATTGATGAGACCAAGTGCATAAAGTGCTTTGCCTGTATCGAAAAATGCAAATTTGATGCTGTGAAAGAGGAGGCATAAGATGGCTGATAAACAGTTTATAACCATAGACGGCGTTGCTGTTGAAATGGAAAAAGGCTTAAACGTTCTGGAACACGCGAAAAAGGCCGGTATTGAGATCCCCGCCTTCTGCTATACGCCGGAACTGTCCATTTACGGCGCTTGCCGTATGTGCCTGGTCGAAATCATAGACCAGCGGACGGGGCGCAGCTCCCTCGATTCGTCATGCTCGCTGCTTCCCAAGCCCGGCATGGTGATAAAGACAAACACGGAAAAACTCCGTATGTACCGCAGAAACATCCTTGAGCTGTTGCTCGCCAACCATTGCCGCGACTGCACCACCTGCGACAACAACCAGCGCTGCAAGTTGCAGGCCTTTGCCGACAGGTACGGCATTACCGGTGTGCGCTACCCGCAGCATAACCCGGAACCGAAACTTGACGAGTCCTCGTTCTGCATCAGCAAGGATACGAGCAAGTGCATACTGTGCGGATGCTGTATCCGTATGTGTAACGAGATTCAGAAGGTCGGCGCTATCGACTTTGCCCACCGCGGCAGCGAGATGGTGGTGGCCTGCGTCGGCGAAAAAGAAATCGGTTCGTCCGTCTGCGTCGGCTGCGGCCAGTGCGCGGCGGTCTGTCCCACGGGCGCGCTCACCGTCAAGAACGAAACCAAGCGCGTGATGAAACTGATAGACGACAAGAAGGTCAAGGTATCCGTCCAGATAGCGCCAGCCGTCCGTGTGGCGGTCGGCAACGCCTTTGGCATACCGCCTGAAGAAAACACGTTTGGCAGGCTCGTAGCCGCGTTGCGCCGCATAGGTTTTGACGAGGTGTACGACACGAACACCGCCGCCGACATGACTATCATCCAGGAAGCCGCCGAGCTATTGAAGCGGCTGGAAGGCAAGCCGGAATGGCCCTTGTTTACCTCATGCTGCCCGGCGTGGATTCAGTATGTCGAAAAGCACCACCCGGAGGTCATGCCCCACGTATCTACGACGCGCTCCCCTATGCAACTGTACTCCGGCACCTACCTCAAGGACGGCGACAACGTGGTGCGCGGCGCTATCATGCCCTGTACCGCCAAAAAGTTTGAGTCAGGGCGGCACGAGTTTGAAAAGGACGGCAAAAAGTATGTCGAGTTTGTGCTTACCTCGCAGGAAGTGATCCGTATGATAAAGGAAGCCGGCATAGACTACGCCAAGATCGAACCTGAGGCCATAGAAGGCAAATGGGGCGTTACCAC
>JAITKQ010000084.1 GCA_031278295.1 Spirochaetaceae bacterium
GAAGGACGACTGGAAGGACAGCGGGAAGGACGACTGGAAGGACGGCGGGAAGGACGACTAGAAATAGCACAGAACCTCAAGAGCGGCGGCGTACCAGTCCAGCAGATAGCCTTGTGGACCGGACTTTCGCCCGATGAAATAGCAAAGCTGTGATACACGCCGGCGGCAGATACCCTTTAGTTTAATTTGAGTTACATTTTCTTTCTGTCTCAAACCATACTTTTCGGTTACTTTTTCGATGTCTCACTGCGATATGTTGACGACTGGCATTCTGTTGCGGTATCATAAAAGTATGATTTTCCCTCTAGAAGAACTCATTAAATACCAGGGCAATATGTACGAAATTACAAGCGCGGCAGCGCGGCGGTCTTATCAGCTTTCCAGGCTTGATGACCCGGAACTGGAAGAAAACGACGGTAAGGTGGTATCTTTAGCGGCAAGGCAGGTTTTTACCGGAAAAGTGAAATTCAGGCCGCAGGAAAACACGGAAAACACCGCCATCCCGTTTCATTAGGAACCACAGGTCATGCCGGAAAAGCCGCTTCCCGTTGTGGTTCTGTTTGGGCCTACCGCGGCAGGGAAAACGGCCGTCCTTGTAAACCTTTTTTGCGGCAAAACCGGGCATGGTGCGGAGCTTGTTTCCGCCGATTCGATGCAGGTGTACCGCGGCTTGGATATAGGCACGGCAAAACCGCCGGCCTCCATCCTTTCCGCGCTGCCCCATCACCTTATCAACATACTCAACCCGGACGAACAGTTTAACGCGGGTGAATTCGTGCACCTTGCCGACGCCGCTTGCGCCGGCATACACGAACGCGGCCTTCTGCCCGTCGTCTCAGGCGGCGCGGGCTTCTACCTAAAAAATTTCATACAAGGCCTGCCGTCCTCCCCGCCCCCGGACGCCGCCGTCCGCGAAAAGCTGGCCGCCGAGCTTCGCGCCGGAGGCAGCGCCCCGTTGATCGCGGAACTGCGCGCCGCCGATCCGGGAAGCGCGGCCCGAATACACCCCAACGATACCTACAGGCTACTCCGCGCCCTGGAGGTGCTGAGGGTAAGCGGCCGTGCGCCAAGCGGCTGCGCTACGGACGAAAAGAGTCGCCGTAACAAGTACCGTTTCCTGCTGATCGGCCTCGAATGGGAACGGGAAACCCTTTACCGGCGCATAAACAGGCGTTGTTCACGGATGTTCAGGGCGGGCCTTGTTGAAGAAGTAAAGGCGCTGTTTGCCAGGCATTACACGCCCGACGATCCCGGACTCAGGGCCATCGGCTACAAGGAATTTTTTGTCAGGGATTACGGCGGTGCCTGGCATCTTTCAAGCGACATTGCGGGCGTAGAGACGCTTGTTGCCCGGCATAGCCGCCAGTACGCGAAACGCCAGATCACCTGGTTCAAAAAAGTCCCCGGAGTTGAATGGATCAAACTTTGTGAAGCCCCAAGGCCGGAAAACGAGGAGGCGGCCTTTTCCGCCGCTTCCGCCGCCATACAAAAAAAACTGGCACTTTTTTTGGGGGAAGACGGTGGCGACTGACGCTCATTCGCACCCCTTTGATCTGTCAAAATTGTATGACGGCGCCGAAACGGAACGGGTTAAATTGAATTTAGTCTGCGCCGGGAGCGCGTGGCGGATAGAAGACTTTTTGTATAACGAGCGCGCCGCGTCACGTTTTCCGATGGCCGTCTGTTTTGCCGTTCACCCCCAGCTGCCCGCCGCCTGCCGCGCCGGGCAGTACGCCGAGGAAACCTTACAGGATTCGCTGGAGTTGCTGGATGAACTGGCCGGTGAAAAACGTATCGACGCCGTAGGCGAGGCCGGTTTCGATTTATTCAACAACGAATTCCGCGCGACGGAAAAATTACAGGATGAATTGTTTGAGGAGCACCTGCGCGTGGCGGAAAAGTACGATCTGCCACTCGTCCTTCATGTACGCCGGGCAATGCAAAAAATATTTCTGTATACGGGCCGCCTAAAAAAAATACCGTCTGTGGTGTTTCACTCGTATTCAGGAACCGCGGACGAGGCCGCTTCCGTTTTGCGACGCGGGGTAAACGCCTATTTTTCATTCGGCACCGCGATTCTGCTGAATCACAAAAACGCGATGAAAACGTGCGCCGTACTGGACACGGGGAGGCTATTATTCGAAACCGACGCCCCGTATCAAAGCCTGAACGGTAGAGAATTTTCCAGTTACGCCGACATACAACTCATTACGGAACAGGCCGCATTACTCAGATGCGGCGCGGGACAGTTGTGTACAAAGGACGAACTGGAAAAGCTTGTCGATGAAAACTTTTACAAAGTTTACAAAAAGGGGCCGCCATGAATCAGGCGGTGTACAAGGCTTTTTGCGAATGCAGAAATAGTTTCCGCGCAATCACCGAAGAGCTACAGGCCGCCCTGCCGGATCTGCAAAAATTCCAGCAGTGTTTGGTAGACGCGCGGAACGGACCGCGTTACAGCGTTGATACGCCGGTTGTGTACAACACGGCGCTTGATGACGTTGACTGCGACTCGGATATAAGGCTTATCCTTGTGGGCGACAACCCGGGACGGCGCGAACAGGCGGCTGAAAACCGCCGCTACCTTGTGGGGCCTTCCGGCAAAATCGCGGAAAGTTTTTTCAAAAAAGAAACCGTGCTGTCGATTGATTTCAGGAAAAACGTGATCATACTGAACAAATCACCGGTACATACGCCGCGTACCGCAGAATTAAAAGACCTATGCCGGCTTGGCGGTGAAAAAACACGCCGCGTCGTTGAGTATTCCCAAACAAAAATGGCGAATCTTTTGGCGGATTTTTTTTGTGCGCTGCGTGTTCCAATCTGGATAAGCGGTTATTCGGAAATGAAGAAACGCGGCGTTTTTGAGCGTTACACGGTCGAATTACGGGACTTGATGCGGCGCGGTTCCATTAACAAAGAAAGCGTGTTCCTGTACCGCCACTTTTCCATGAATCAGTTTACGGTGGATCTGCGCCAAAAAACGCTACCGGGCAAATCCCTTACGGAAACCCTGCGCGTCATAGGAGCGGGGTACCGCGAAAAAATACTGTCATCCTGACAAAAACGATTCAGCGGACACCCGGCAGCCTGCCGCGTTTGTAAGGAATTTGCGGGACAAGCCGCGCCGCGGCGATTTTGAAGATTTTACGTGCGCAACAAAGCGCCGGGGTAAAACGATGCGGGTAGGGCTTATTAAGCCGTACATTCTGTCGTCCCGCCGGGATTTCCTCCCCTGATTCTGTCTGTCAAGTTAGGCCGCAACACGGAAAAGCTTTGAGCGGCCCGACTTCCCGGTCTGCTCAACGAGATTCAAGCGCTCCAGGACGTAGGCCGTCTTACGCGCCAGGTTGGTCCGTATTCCGGCGCGGGCGGCAAGCGCGGCGGCGGTAAAGGTTTCGTTTGACATGAACGGAAGGAACTGCATATAATCCTGAGGGCCCTGAAGCGGGATAGCATATTTGTAGTTTTGGAGGAGTCTGTCAACTATACTTACGCCGCCACGCCGCCAGGAACCCTTGCCGTCCGCCCTGCGTTTTTCAAGAACATCCACAACAACAATCTCAATCGAGATACCCGGGATGAGCGGCAGCTCCGGCGCGTAGACCAGCGCGTTAAAAATGTCCCATTTACAACCTTTTTTGGGGCTTTTCCGCCTGCGTACCGGTATGCCACACCCGTCATACAGCGCGATGTATTTTTCTTCGATGACCGGGTAGACAATTTTTATACGCGCTTTCCCGCTGAGCTTTGAAAGTTTCCCGCGGAGCGGCGCAAAGCTGCCGGTCTGTATCTCAACTATACCACCGCTGTCATCCATACAATCACAGACATACCCGTCCGTCTTTACCTCGGTTTCGCCCCCGCATCCCGCGTACATATTTTTTAGCGCACGGTGCAGGCTGCTTTCATTTTGAACGCCTATCATTTGACGGTACGCGGGAACATCTACACCCACAGGTACATACGGCGAAACTGTACGCCCGTATACCATGTGCCAAAGAACAGAAGGACTGCGCCGGATACCAGCGTGACCCAGGTGTCCGCCGTCAGTAGCAGCCGGCGGCCCATTGCCGCGGCCAGCACCCCCAGGGCAATAAAATAGTATTCACGGCTACCGCGTGTATAGGCGCCCGATACGAAGCAGAGTATAGACAGCATGATTATCACGGTGTTCATAATCCCGAATGTGTAAGAAAAACCCGTAACCGGATAAAAACTTGTATCGTAGTTAAAACTGTCGACAGGCATACGCAGCGCGAACAGCACCGCGGCCATAGCCATCGGAAATATAATTGTTTCCTCCCGCCGCGCCTTCAGGCCGGACACGCACAAACCGGCGGCAAACAGGGCGAACAACCCGTAAAACCTGCCGAAAACCATGAGGCGTGATGTTATGGCGGGAATATAGCCTGACAGTAGCATAACTGTTTTAAGCGGTACCGTAATACGCAGAATCTCGAACGTAAATGAAAATAAAAACGCTCCCAACAGACGCACCTCTATTGCCTGCGTTTTTTCAAAAAAATAAAACAGTAAAACTTGCGAGACAAAAGCGAACAGCACAGCCACTCCCATACCGGCGAACGATGCGTACGGCGCGGGCGGCGGCAGGAATCCGACGGCAAATCCCCCGCTTCTCTGAGCCGCTTTGCCTATAAGATCACTGTAAACCGGTAATATGCCCCGTGCGAATATCGCAAATACCATCAATGACAAAAACGAAACAGTTATACCGGCTTTTAAAAGGATTGCGTGCCTGGATATTGTCATAACTTAACTTGGTCAATTATACCTTATTCCGGACATACCAGCAAGGCGGGCGGCGGCGAAATGCCTCATTTAGAAAAATGTAACTTGAGCTTATTTCAAAACTGTTTTAGACTCAACTTCCGTGAATGTAAACTTTATTTATACATTGCGGCACAGTCATCGTGAGGGGGGCGACTTATCCTTTACCGGGGCATACCCGGCTATATACAGCCCGCCGCGGCGGGCTGCTACCCCTAATTCCGCAATCCTTACTTCGGGACTCAGGGGGGCACCTTCCTTCCCCGTCTGGCAAAGCAAGGCGCAAAACCCCAGGCAAAACAGCTTAACGCTGTTTTGCGGTCTGCTCCGTTACACCCGCTACTTTTCCGGAGGCCTTTTCCTGCTTACCGTGTTGCTGCCCGTCTGCGGCTGTTACGGAAAGGCCGCGCCGCCGGAACCCCTTCCGATTCGGCGCGAAGAGCCGCGTCCCGCCGCGATCGTCCGGACCGGCGCCGTGCCGCTCTGGACAGAATTTTCAGGCGGGCGGATCCGTCCGGTAAGCTCGCCTGAGGAGGCCGCGTTAAAGCCGTTTGAGCCCTGGCCGCTGGCGGAATACGCCACGGACATCGTTCAATGGGGCGAATACCTCGTGATCGCGGTAAACCGTCATGGTTTTTGCCTTGTAAAAGAGGCGAATAACGGGTTTTTGGAACTTTTTTACCTGCCGGAAACGGAATTTACGCCATCATACACGATACTCAAGGTATTCACATTTCGAAATAAACCGGCTTTTTTGCTGTACCGTAACGATTTTTTTGTAAAATCCGGTATTCCGCCGCCGGAATCAAAAGTTTTTACGGTAAATGACGACATTTCCGGCCTTGAAGCGGTAGAAATTCCAGCTTTTTTCGGTTTCTCCGGTGTGAAAGGTTGGGACATTGAGGACCTTTTTACCGGCACGGACGGCGCATGGTACTTCAAGGCGATCCGTAAAGACGGCGATCCTGATAAGATCAGTTATATGCGGACGGGAAATTTGTACTCAGGCGGTGAAGAAATTATGTTCGCCGCTTATATGCGGGCGGCAAGAACAGCCGCCGAGGGACGGCAGGACGGCGCGGACCTTCCGGCGTGGCTGCCGCCGCTGCCTGAGAATTTCGTTTACTCATCTTATTTGCCAATTGGCGGCGCGGGCGTTGCCGCATGGGAGGAGCGTGAAAGCTGGAACACGGGCGCGGCCGGGCTACTTTTCCTACGTCTCGATTCCGGCAGTGTTCCCCCGCCTTAACATCGGCACCTGACCTGGACAAAAAAACATATTTTCAATTATGGAGGCTGTTCCAAAACTTCAGTTTTGGGGAGACAAGCTTTGCCCGGCAACTTCTAAAAACCGCAGGTTTGCTTTAGCTTATGGCTTTTAAGCCACAAAAACCGCTACAGCCAAGGGCCACGGCCTGTTCCATAGAACTCAAGGTTCGCACCGTGCCCCCGGCTATGCCGGGGCCGTTTAGCGCACGGTCGATTAGGGAAACGCTGATTAACTTGACGCTAATCGCGTTTTCCTAAGGAGAGAGCTCATTTCATTGCGCAAATGTGTCAACAAAGTTGACATTCACGTTAAAGTAGCACCGATTGCGCCAACGCGGTTGGCGAATTCTCGATTGAATAAATCAGTGCTTCCTTAGCGACTTTACCCGTGAGTGCCAATACCAAGTTTCCTGGCTGCTTGCTTTAAAGTGAAATTATCACTTATTGACGGCAATAGGCTATGGGCAACCGGCAGTTTTACATTTACCACTAAATGTGGAAAAATGACCATAAATTCGCCTCCAAAATCCATATATAGCGTTAAATGTAAAATCGCTGGCTAGGCAACCAGCGATTCCGATTTCAAAACCTAAATCGTTACGTAAGCATAATTTACAAACACGGTAGTTTTGGTGTGTTTTCTGATAAGTTATTGTATTATAAAGATTTATTCGCAGTGGGGTTTAATACCCCGCCCCTTGGGGCGGTTAAAATCAGCAACACCGACAAAAATTGTTAGTAAACCATTGCCTCCTACCGCGTGATTGGCGCGCCGCAGGCGCCCCAATCAGCGGCAAGCCGCGGAGCGGCTTGCCTTACAGAACTCGCCCGTGTAAATAATTCAACGTTTACAAAAGATACCCCGCCTACCCTTCCTTATCGGGTTGGGCAAGCGGCAAAACGTCAGGCAAAACAGCTTAACGCTGTTTTGCGGCGGGGCGGTTCATTTTTAAATTTAATTTTGAACATGCTTTTTCAAATTTGTCATCGGTCGTTAATAATACATCTACTCCCGCATTTTCCGCAAAAGACAAATGAAACCTATCAAATGTCCTTATCTTTG
>JAITKQ010000124.1 GCA_031278295.1 Spirochaetaceae bacterium
GTGAAAAAGCGGTCGTGTACGAAACGCGGGGATTGGAGGGGCAACCCAAGGGGCTTGCCTGGTGGAACCCCGCAAAGCCCGGTTTCCGGCACTTCGTGCCGGAAATGCGCCCGAATTACCTGAAGAATTTCTGTAAATGTAAAAATCCTATGGCCTAATTATAGGATTATTCATTATCATTGGAATAAATATCAGTTGTGTTTCAACTAAGAATGTTTCTATTGGAACAACCAAGATCCTAAAAGGATGTCGGGAAAACGGTGATTTTCGACTTGCTATAGATGGAAATTATTATATTACTTTATATAAAGACTATCTTTATGGAGCTGGAACAATAACATACGATGGGATTTTTTTGCATTGGCATCGGCGCATGTATGGCGGAACTATGGATAGGTTGAAATTATAGAAACAATGAGCCTCCCCGCCGCAAGCGGCGGGGTATTAAACCCCAAGGCGGAATAAAATAATGACGTAAGCCCCGCTGCACATAACGGCTGATGTTACGCTTCGGGGCGGACGGCGCCGCACCGGAACTCCGGGCGAAAGCGCACCGTGAAGCCGCCTTGACTGATGGCGGCCTGGAATTTACTCTTGATTATGGTTAAGAGAAATCCCAATATTGGACGGCTAAAGGCCGGTTATTTGTTTCCGGAAATTCTGCGGCGGCGGCGGGAATTTGCCGCGCTGAACCCCGATGCCAGGATAATAAACATGGGGGTTGGGAACACGACGGAGCCGGTACCGCCGCATATATGCGGGGCGCTGGTTGAGGGGGCGCGGCGGCTGGGGCGGCCCGAAACGTATTCAGGCTACGCGGACGAAGGGCTTGCAGGGTTGCGCGAGGTCATCTCGCGGGTGTACTACAACGGCGCGTTTGGAATAGACGAAATATTCATAAGCGATGGGGCCAAATGCGACATAGGCCGGTTGCAAACACTGTTTGGCGCGGAAGTCAGGGTAGCGGTGCAGGACCCGTCGTATCCCGTGTACGTTGATGGTTCCGTTCTGTCGGGGGCGGCCGGGCGTGAAAACGGGTTTGCGGGCTGTGGGGAGGGGGGCTGCGGCGGCGAGGGCTATGCCGGCGTTACGTACCTGCCCTGTACGCCCGAAAACAATTATTTCCCCGATCTTTCCGGAATTGGGAATGGCAGCGTCATATATTTTTGTTCACCCAACAACCCGACCGGCGCGGTTACGACAAAGCCTCAGCTTGCCGCGCTGACGGCAGCGGCGCACCGGACAGGTTCCATCATCGTGTACGATGCGGCTTACTCGGAGTATATAAGGGACGCCTCGCTGCCAAAGACGATTTACGAAATTGACGGGGCACGGAAATGCGCCATAGAGGTGAACTCATTCTCAAAATCGGCAGGCTTTACGGGGGTCAGGCTTGGCTGGAGCGTTGTTCCAAAGGAACTGTTTTTTTCGGGCGGCGAGGGTGTGAACGCCGGTTGGTCGCGGCTGACGGCGACGGTATTCAACGGGGCGTCAAACATCGCCCAGTACGGGGGGATCGCGGCGTTGGACGATGAGGGGCGGAAAGAGATTCGCGGACTGACGGATTTTTACCTAGGGAACGCCCGCCTGATACGGGAAGCGCTAAAAACATTGAACATAAGCTGCACAGGCGGGGACAATTCGCCATACATCTGGGCACGATTCCCGGGACGCGGCAGTTGGGACGTATTCTCGGAATTTCTGGAAAAGTACCATGTCGTAACGACGCCCGGTTCGGGCTTTGGCCCGGCGGGGGAAACGTTTATCCGGTTTTCCGCCTTTGGCAGCCGCGTCGATGTGGAAGAAGCATGCAGGCGCTTGACAGAACGTTAACAAAAAGATTCCAGGGAAGCCCGGTCATTGAAAAGGCTCTGCAACGGTGCGTCGGCCCGCGCGGCAGGGAGATTGCCGCGATTGTGAGCGGGATGGGGCTTGATGAGGAGTGCGTGATTGCCGCGTTGCTTTTTGACTCAGGCGAAAATGCCGGGGACAGAAAAGCTATAGCCGGTGCTTTTGGCGAAGGCGCGGCGACTCTAATCGAAAGCGTGAGAAAGGTTTTGAAGCTTTCCGCAACGGAAAAGTCCCTCGCGGAAGCTGAAAAAATCAGAAAGATGCTGTTTGCCATAATCGAAGATATCCGCGTAATATTTATATGCCTTGCCGAAAAGTTGCAAACCATGCGGACAATAAAAGATTTTCCCGAAGATGAGCGGAAAAGCGTCGCGCAGGAATGCCTTGACATTTACGCGCCGCTCGCGAACCGGATCGGCATATCGTGGCTGAAAGACGAAATGGAAGACCTGTGCCTTGGCTGTCTGAATCCGGACGCTTTTCGGCAGATAAGCAGGATTGTCGCGTTAAAACACGGCGAACGTGAACATTTTTTAAAATTTGTAAAGTCGAGCGTATACGGGGAGGCGCGGAAACGCGGAATAAAAATTGAAGTTGAAAGCCGCGCAAAGCATTTTTACTCGGTATACCAAAAAATGCGGAAACGCAACAAAGAGGCGGGCGATCTGTACGATCTTTTCGGGTTGCGGATACTCTGCGACAGCGCCGAAAACTGTTACGCGCTGCTCGGCATGATTCACACTTTATGGAAACCGGTCAGCGGACGCTTCAAGGATTACATCGCCATGCCAAAATCAAACGGCTATCAAAGCCTGCATACAACCGTACTGGCCTTTGACGACACGCCGCCTGACAACGGGAACGTAGCAACCGGCAATATGCTTGAAATACAGATACGGACATTCGGTATGCACTGGACGGCGGAGCACGGCTACGCTTCCCACTGGCTTTACAAAAAGGGAGCGGGCGCGGAATTTGTCGATAAAAAAGATATTCCCCTGGTCAACAGGCTGAAGAATATAGCCGGAAGTTTTGATGATTCGGCGCTGGAAGAAATAAAGAAAGAGATTCTGAAAGATTCAATTTTTGTTTTTACGCCTCGTGGAAAGGTGATAGAGCTTCCGCAGGGCGCTACGCCGATAGACTTTGCCTACAGCATACACACCGCTATAGGAAACCACTGCCACGCCGCAAAGGCTGACGGCGTGATAGTTCCGTTAAGCCGTCCGCTGCAAAATACGCAGATTGTTGAAATCATCACGGCGCAGAACGCGCATCCGCATGGTAACTGGGAACGTATCGTTAAAACATCGAAGGCCAGGAACAAGGTGCGCGCCTGGCTCGCCCTGAATGACGCCGCCGTTCAGCACGAAAAGCAGATGACGGCAAAAAAGAAGCTGGAAGAGCGTGAACGGCACAGCAGGGGCGTACAGCCCGCCGCGTCCGGCAAACTCCGCTCCGAGCCTTCACGTGTACTGGTGCAGCATGAAAAAAATATGCTGTTCCGTTTCGCAAAATGCTGCAACCCCGCTCCGCCCTGCGAAATTACCGGTTATGTGTCACGCGGAAGGGGGATTATCATACACAGGAAAGGCTGCCCCTCGCTTCTACACATTGAAGAATTTGAACAGCGCAGTATCGAAGCCGGGTGGGAAGAAACGCCGTGCGATTCGTAACTGTTTTCGGAAAAATCAGAATCTATGCGTAAACCTAAACATTGGCTGATCCTTTTGGCGGTACTGTTAAACATTTCCTGCGCGACAGGCAGGAAAACGCCGCCGCCGGAACCGTCCGTTCCGCCGGATGCTGTCCGTCAGGAAGATTACAGGATCACGATGGTTGCGGTCGGGGACAACCTGATACACCTTGAACTGATAAATAACGCAAAAACCGAAACCGAAGACGTATTTGATTTTGATAAATACTACACGGAGGCCGCGCCGCTCATAAAAGACGCCGACATTGCTTTTATAAACCAGGAAACGCTGATAGCCGGAAAAAACTTTGGATATTCAGGGTATCCTGTGTTCAACGGGCCGAAAGATATAGGCAGGACGATTGTCAACCTGGGATTCGATGTGGTCAACCACGCGACGAATCACGCGATGGACAAGGGGGAGAAGGCCGTGTTCGAGGTAATTGATTTTTGGGATAAACAGGAAGGCGTACTGATGCTGGGATTGAACAGATCGGAAGAGCACCGCAGGGATGTCGCAAAAAATATTATCGAAAAAAACAACATCAAGGTTGGATTCCTCGCATACACTTACGGCACAAACGGTATTCCGCTGCCCAAGGACAAACCGTTTCTGGTATCGCTTACCGACACGGAGATCATGGCAAAGGAGATCGACGCGCTCCGTCCGCTATGTGATTTTCTGGTAGTTTCCATGCACTGGGGCAACGAGTACGAGGACACGCCGAGCAGCCGGCAGCAGGAGCTTGCCGCTTTTCTGGCGGCGCGCAGCGTCGATCTTGTGATTGGCCATCACCCGCACGTACTACAGCCGCTTCGCGCGATTCCGCGCGAAGCGGCCGCGCCTGATCCCGTAGCGCCCGATAAAGAGCCGTGGCGTAGGGCGGCCCCGATGGTATGTTTTTTTTCGCTGGGTAACTTCCTGTCCGCACAGAACGAGCCGCCCCGTCTGCTCGGCGGCATGATGCGGGTAAGCGTAAAGAAAGAGGCCCTGCCGCCCCACCGCGTTACGATCGAGGAGGCCGCGCTGCTGCCTCTGGTAACCCATTACGAGACGGGGTACAAGGGTTTCCGCGTGTACCCGCTGGGCGGGTACACCGAAGAAATTGCCGCCCGCCACCTGCTCCGTCAACAGAAAAAGTATGCGGACACAGGCTACTTCCACACACTTTTTAAAAAAATTTCGGAGGCAAGCGCGGCGCCTTGATGTTTCGGACAGCGCCCCCTCGCAGGCGAAAACGGCTGAATGAATCCCCGCGCCGCTTGTCCTTGCCGCAGGCATGAGGTTTTTAACGCGCTTGGCAGGGAATGTTGCCTTCGTCTCTTTCCGCTTCTTGCACACCCCCTTCCCTTCCGCCGTTTTCAGACGCCCCCCCACCACCCGCCACCCGCCAGCGGGTTTCACATCCGCTACGCGCCCGCCAGCGGGTTTAAAGTCCGCTACGCGGTAGCGTCCCGCAGGCGGGCTTCGGGTTCTGCCCTCGGGTCCGAAATAGGCGGTAGGCATACGCGGCTGTAGGCGGGGTCTGGTTTGATGTTTTGAAAACCGCGAATGACGCGCCCGCCCGCCCGCCAGCCCGCCAGCGGGTCTCACATCCGCTACGCGGTAGCATCCCCAAAGCGGGCTTCGGGTTCCGCCTTCGGGTCCGAAGGAGTCGATAGGCATACGCGGCTGTAGGCTGTGTTTGGTTCGATGTTTTGAAAACCGCGAATGACGCGCCCGCCAGCGGGGTATTAGTCCGGCAGTTTTGCATTTACAGAAATTCTTCACGTAATTTGGGCGCATTTCCGGCACTTCGTGCCGGAAATGCGGGCTTTCCGGGGTTCCGCCAGGCAAGCCCCTTGGGTTGCCCCTCCAATTCCCTCCGCGAAACATTCGCGCGAAGGCTTCGCGCCCCTCCAAGTCCCGCGTTTCGTGCTCGACGGCTTTTTCGGCATAGACCGGTAAATGTAAAACTGCCGGACTAATACCCCGCTGGCGGGCTGGCGGACTGGCGGGTGCGTACATTCGCGGTTTTCAAAACATCGAACCAAACACAGCCTACAGCCGCGTATGCCTATCGACTCCTTCGGACCCGAAGGCAGAACCCGAAGCCCGCCTGCGGGACGCTACCGCGTAGCGGATGTGAGACCCGCTGGCGGGCTGGCGGGCGCGTCATTCGCGGTTTTCAAAACATCGAACCAAACACAGCCTACAGCCGCGTATGCCTATCGCCTATTTCGGACCCGAGGGCAGAACCCGAAGCCCGCCTGCGGGATGCTACCGCGTAGCGGACTTTAAACCCGCTGGCGGGCGCGTAGCGGATGTGTGACCCACTGGCTGGCGGGCGGGCTGGCGGGCGCGTCATTCGCGGTTTTCAAAACATCGAACCAAACACAGCCTACAGCCGCGTATGCAAACCGCCCCTTTCGGACCCGAGTGCAGAACCCGAACTCCGCTTCGGGGACGCTACCGCGTAGCGGACTTTAAACCCACTGGCGGGCGCGTAGCGGATGTGAGACCCACTGGCGGGCGGGCGGGCGCGTCATTCGCGGTTTTCAAAACATCGAACCAAACACAGCCTACAGCCGCGTATGCCTATCGCCTTTTGCGGAGCGA
>JAITKQ010000136.1 GCA_031278295.1 Spirochaetaceae bacterium
GGACTTTAAACCCGCTGGTGGGCCTACAGCCGCGAATGCCTATCGCTTTTTGCGGACCCGAGGGCAGAACCCGCCAGCCCGCCTTCGGGACGCTACCGCGTAGCGGCTTTTAAACCCGCTGGCGGGCGCGTAGCGGACTTTAAACCCGCCAGCGGGCCCGCTGGCGGGGCGGGGGTGCCCATTCGCGGTTCCCGAAACATCAAACCAAACGCCGCTTACAGCCGCGTATGCCTGCGCCCTTTTCGACCCCGACGGCAGAACCCGAAGCCCGCTTTGGGTACGCTACCGCGTAGCGGACTTTAAACCCGCTGGCGGGCGCGTAGCGGACTTTAAACCCGCCAGCGGGCCCGCTGGCGGGGCGGGGGCGCCCATTCGCGGTTTCCAAAACTAATTACCCCCGCAACAGCCGTGTTTTAACCGCTAATGAACGCGAATGACCGCTAATACTATTCGCGCCATTCGTATTTATTCGCGCCCATTCGCGGTTTTCAAAACATCGAACCAAACACAGCTTACAGCCGCGTATGCCTATCGCTTTTTTCGGACCTGACGGCAGAACCCGAAGCCCGATGTGGGGACGCTACCGCGTAGCGGATGTGAAGCCCGCTGGCGGGCTGGCGGGCTGGCGGGTATTGAACAATTTTGTGGGGTATGTTAGTATAATACTTCATTGGCAGTTGAATTTTACCGATACTGATAGTTGGGAGGCTATTGGGTATGAATAATTTTTCCAGGACCGTTGATCTTTTGCACCGCGCCCTTGACGCGCAGACGATACGGCGGGATGTGCTGGCAAACAACCTTGCCAATTCCGAAGTGCCGAACTTCAAGCGCAGCGAGCTTAACTTTGAAAGCGAGCTGAAGCGTGCGCTGGACAGCGAAAAGCAAAAACCCCTTATAGAGCTAACGCGGACCGACCCGCGTCATATTTCAAACTGGAATCCGACGGACTGGCGGGAGGTAAAGCCGCGCCGCGTTCTGGACTATGTAAGCACATCGAAGAACAACGGCAACAACGTTGATGCGGAACAGGAAGTGCAGCGGCTTGTCGAAAACCAGTTGATGTACTACCTGTTGTCACAGTCGGCGACGTTTGAGTTCAACCAGGTAAATAGCGTATTAAGAAGTTAGATTAAGGAGTTAGGAAGATGGGACTATTTAATTCAATCAACATAGCGTCGTCCGGGATGGCGGCGGAGAGGCTACGGAGCGATGTTATCGCCGACAACATAGCGAACGTATCGACTACGCGGACGGCGGAGGGCGGCCCGTTCCGGCGGAGTCGCGTGATAATGAGGCCGCGCGTCGAGCAGGCTTACTGGCGGAGTCCGTTTTTGCCGGACGGCATGGACACCGGCATCGGCAAGGGGGTGCGGGTAGCGGAGATCGAGAAAGACGACTCGCCGCCACGCCTTGTGTACGACCCGACGCACCCGGATGCGATAAAGGGCGGACCGCGGGAAGGCTATGTCGAGATGCCGAATGTCGACATAGTTAGCGAAATGACGGACATGATAGCGGCCAGCCGTGCTTACGAGGCGAACGCCTCCGTGATCGAAGGATCAAAGGCCATGTTCCTGCGGGCGCTGGAGATAGGCGCAAGCCGGTAAAACGCCTGATTTTGGGAGGGATATATGGATTTAATACCACGTTTGCGTACCGACGATCTGCTGCCTATGGCGGTCAGCAACCCTAAGCACATGGACAACGCCGGCATAGTGGGCTTTGGCGGCTCGCGTGACCACGGCGGCGCGATAAAGGATTTTCGCGGGCGGCAGCTAGGGCAGGGGGCTGCGGTGGCGGAAACCGGCGTAAAGATAGGCGCGGATGCCGTGCTAAGGGCGGGGAGTCTGGGGCTTTCCGGCCTTAACCGGACGGACGGCGCGAACTTTGCCGATGTGATGCTCCGCGCGGTAGACGGGGTTTCCGCCGACCAGAACAGGGTGTCCGCGCTGACTGAGGCGGCCATAACGGACCCCGGTTCGGTTGACATCCACGATCTGACGATCGCGGAAGCCCAGGCCACGATGTCGCTAAACATAGCCCGCACGCTGCTGAGTCGTCTGACTCAGGCCTGGAGGGACATAATCAACACAAGATAGCGAATCAACACGCGCGAGCGTTTTGATCACTTGTTAGGGGCTGTAAGGCCCGCCTTGGGAGGGGAAAATGGGAGAATTTTTAAGGAAGCTGGTAGAGCAGTTCAGGATGTTGTGGGGACGCTGGACGCTGATTCAGCGGCTGATACTTGGCGGCATAGTGGCGGTGTCCATCACCGCCATTGTGGTGATGGTATCAGTTTCGTCCCGGCCGGGCATGATTCCGGTGATAGACACGCCGGTTGTGAACGAGGAGCAGCGGGCTGCCATCGTCACCCGCATAAACGCCGAGGGGGTAAAGACGCAAGTTTCGTCCACCGGCGTAGTGTACGTGCCGGACGAAGATACGGCACGGCGCATGAGGGCCATCCTTATCCGTGAAGACCTTGTTCCTAGGGGTACAGACCCTTGGGCGCTGTTCGACAGGGACCGCTGGACAATCACCGATTTTGAGCGCAACGTAAACCTGCGCCGTGCGATAACCACGATGGTCACCGATCACATACGCTCGCTTTCCGAGATTGACGATGCCAACGTAGTGATAGAGATGCCTGAACGTACGCTGTTCACGGCGGACCAGAATCCGGTAACGGCCAGCGTGATCATAACGCCCAGACCGGGCAGCGATATTACAAACGACAGGAAAAAAATCGAAGGCATCCAAAAGCTGCTGATGTTCGCGGTTGAAGGTTTAAAACCTGAGAATGTCGTAATTACCGACCAGAACGGCCTTGTGCTAAACGATTTTGCCGGCATGGCCGAGATAGACAGGCTTGCCCGCATAGAAAAGGAAATTAAAATCGTGCGGGATACGGAGGCAAAGTACCGCGCCGACATACTCCGGGCCTTGCAGGTAAACTTTTCGAGTGACCGCGTCCGCGATCTTAACATAAAGATCGACATGGATATGTCGAAAAAGGCCGTTGAGTCGCAAAAAATCACCCCGATCATCCTGAAAGAGAGGACGCCGGGGCTTTCCTACGACGATTCCGAGCGGGCGCGCTCGCTCACGCTGTCCGAAACCACGTCAAAAACCACATGGAAGGGCACGGGCTTCAACCCGGAAGGCCCCCCTGGTGTCGAGGGTCAGACCCCGCCGGCCTACCGCGACATGTCCAACCTGTACGGCGAGGTGACACAGGAAACCCGCACACATAACGAGGAGTTTAACCGCGAGGAGGTAACGGAGGAACGCAGCCCAACGATAGACAGGATAAGCGTTTCCGTGAACATAGACGGAACCTGGGAGCGCAAGCGGGACGAGAAGGGCAAGATCGTCCACCTGCCGGACGGCAGGCTGGAACGTGAGTACACGCCCGTATCGCCTGAGGAGTTGAGCAAGACACAGGCGCTGATCGAGGGAGCGATAGGGTTTAACGCGGCGCGCGGCGATATTGTGCGGGTGCAGAACATCCAGATCGATCGGAGCGCCCAGTTCGCGGCGGAAGACGCCGCCCTGATCAGGCAGCGTCAGATTCAGCTTACGATCATCGCAAGCCTTATCGGGCTGGCGCTGTTGATGATAGGCTTTGTACTGTTCCAGATCATACGCAGGGCGCGGGAAGCGGCCCGGCGCAAGCGGGAGGAGGAGCTTGCCCGTCAGCATCAGCTTATGCGGGAGGAAGCCCTGCTCCGCGCCGAAAGCCAAGGGCAGGAGGTAGCGATGTCCGTCGAGGAGCAGGCGCGTATGGAGCTTCAGGAAAAGGCGATCAACCTTGCCAAAGAACATCCCGCCGATGTGGCCCAGCTGATAAGAACCTGGATAATGGAGGACTAGCTTTAAATGGCCGAAACGGAATCGAGTTCAAAGAAAAAGAAAGACATAAAAAACATGACCGGCAGGCAGAAGGCTGCCGTTTTCCTTGTCAGCATAGGTTCGGATATAAGTTCCGATATTTTTAAGTACCTGCGCGAGGACGAGATAGAAACCCTGACGTTTGAGATCGCCCGCATGGAGACGATAGAGCCTGATCAGAAAGACGCGATACTGACCGAATTCCAGGAATTGCTGATGGCGAATCAGTTTATTTCTATAGGCGGAATAGACTACGCGAGGGAACTGCTGGAAAAATCGCTCGGCAGTCAGAAGGCGATCGATATTATAAACCGGCTGACATCCAGTCTCCAGGTGCGTCCGTTTGACTTTATCCGCCGCACCGATCCGGCCCACCTCCTTAACTTTATCCAGCAGGAGTTGCCGCAGACGATCGCGCTGATACTTGCCTACTTGGAACCTAACAAGGCCTCGGTGATCTTACAGAATCTGCCGTCCGAGGTGCAGAGCGAGGTGGCGCGGCGTATCGCCATCATGGACAGGACGAGCCCGGAGGTACTGCGCGAGGTTGAAAGGGTTCTTGAAAAGAAACTTTCCACGCTGTCCAGCGAGGATTATACGGCGGCGGGCGGCGTTGGCAGCATAGTCGAGATTCTGAACCTTGTGGACCGTTCCTCCGAAAAGCAGATCGTCGAGGCGCTGGAAGAGGAGGACCCGGAGCTTGCAGAGGAGATCAAGAAGCGTATGTTCGTGTTCGAGGATATTGTCATGCTTGACGATCGCTCGATTCAGAAGGTGCTGCGCGAGGTTGACCAGCAGGAATTGTCCAAGGCGCTCAAGTCTGTTCAGGAGGAGGTGCAGGACAAGATATTCAAGAACATGAGTAAACGCGCCGCCCAGATGCTCAAGGAGGACATGGAATTCATGGGGCCGGTGCGCCTAAAGGATGTCGAGGAGTCGCAACAGAAGATAGTTTCGATCATCCGGCACCTTGAGGATACCGGCGAAATCGTTGTAGCCCGCGCCGGCGAAGACGAACTTGTGGTGTGATTTCAATGGAGGCTGTTCCATCTAACCGGAGGTTCGCACCGTGCCCCCGCTAGCCGGGGCCGTTTAGCGGACAGTCGATTAGTTTTGGAACAGTCCTGGTTGGGATGATAAAATATTTCCCTCGTATGTTCCTCCTCGTGACCCTTGGAAACCTTGGTTCCGCATTATGCTCAAGATTATACCCGTTTCTTTGACACATTGTTGTTCCCGTTCTCGATCTTTCCGCGCTCTCCAGTGGCTTCCGCGCCGCTCCCGCTTGTCCGGCCCCCGCCGGACAAGCGACCAATCACAGTTACGCCATAGTGGGGGAATTTCACCCCGCTTCCGTTGAAGCATACAAGTAACAGTATAGCGAGCGGATTTTTTTGTCGTGCCGAATCGGGAAAAGGCTATCCTGCGTTTGTGTCAGCGGCTTGCCCGATCAAACCGCTGACGCGGGAACAGGAATAGCTTTCGGTAACAATTCAAAATGAGGCATTTCGGACTATTAAAATCAAAGAAGACCCATTGGTAACAATAGGAGAAAAAATCGGGTGTGATACGACTATAATCACAACAGTTGTAAGTGGCCGTACACCACGGCATAAAGATTTGTTTCAAAAAATCACTTTCCTCATTACGCATACACATGGCGTTGCGGAATGGGAGTTTAAACAGCAAGCAAACGTTAAAGTAGTAACGCGAATCAAGGGTAGAAAGCGGCGTTGGCAAGCGGCTCAAGACTGGGCTTGAGCTACAGAGTTTGCGGCGGGCAAATCCCGCTTGCCGCAAACCCCGGCCCGGCGGCCTTTCACCGCATCAATTCTTCCCACCAGGAATTGTCGTTCAAATCCCTGTCGATCCGCATGAAAAGCAGGCCGTTGCCGCCCTGCGTGGGGTAAAGCGTATTTTGGATATTCAGGTACGGCAGACTCGTGCCCGGAACAGCCGGGTCCGTAATACCGGCGCGTACCAGTGTTTGGGGGTTGCGTTCCAGCACGTCCCAGGCGCGGGCCGCTTCAGCGAATTCACCGAGGGCCGCCGCGCGGTATTCGGGCCTGCCCGTAACGGCGGCAAGCGCGTTGTACGTAACGCCAAGGTTGTTACGGGCAACCATAACACGTTCAACAATTTCGCGGTGTTCAGGATGCTCGCGCGGTTGCAACGCGGGGAAACGGCTGTAATCGCTTTCAAGCATACCGATAAGACGCTTGAAGTAACCCGCCGCCGCGTCATAGTCGTAGCGCATGTACGAAACATTACCCAGCGTGTTCAACAGACGGCGGTTGTACCGCGTTTCCATGGAAACGTCGAAGAAACGCCTCATCGCCGAAGCGTACTCCCCCATGTTGTAGTAGGCGGAACCGAGCCTGTACTGCATTTCCGGCGGTGACCAGCCGGTTTCCTCCGCGCTCAGGTAGAAGGCCTCAACTTCCCGCATATCGCCAGACTTTGTGAAATAGGCCAGGTCGCCCAAATAGGCGTACAACTTGCCAAACTCCGCGGATCGTTGTAAAACGCGGCGTTCAACCGCGTCCTCCATGATGTTCACGCCCTTCACCAGGGCTTCCTCGGCGGAAATAAATTCATGGCCGCTTATCAAGAGGCGGGCAAGGCGGCCTTGGGTGTCCACCCTGTACATGGTACGTTTGGGCGATTCAGGCCTGGCCGTATCGAACGCGGCCGCGGCCGTTTCCAGCGTTTGCCGTTCCTCCTGTGCGTCGCCATACCTGTTGTAGTAACGGGCAAGGTGGTAATGCGCCTCAGGAAGTGAAAAATCCTGCCCGAGCGCCCGCAAAAGGACATCCTTTACATTTTGAATTTCCTCGACATACTCGTCCGGGACGCCTTTTGCCACTTCAAAGCGTTTGTCAAGCAGGTATCCTCCCAATTCCGCGAGGGAAGGCGCCGCAACACGGGCTTTTGGCCGGCTCATAAAGTAATTTTGCAGCGGAATAACCTCGCCAAGTTTATCGACCCGTATAAAATACAGCATCATGCGTTCCAGCAGCGGATCGGTTTGACCGTAGGCCGCCATGTATTTAGCGTAGGCAAGCCTTGCTTCCTCATAACGCGACGAATCGTACTCTCCCCAGACAAGGTTGACGTCGCCCAGCGCGAGCAGCCCCTCCCTGTCATTACGTATGTAATCCAGAATGTTGGTACGGATAAGGCGGTCCGCTTTTTCATAGTTACGCAGGTAATTCGCCTCCATCGAGGCATAGTCAAGCGTCCCCTTTTTGTCCTGTGGATAGTTCAGCAGAAGTTTGTCGTACTTTTCCTCCGCGTACAGGTACTGACGCTCGTCACGAAACAGTTCGGCATAACGGTAGAACCATTTTTTTTCCGGATGTATAGCGAAGGCTTCCTCAAAATGCCGGTTACCCAGCGCATACTCGCCTTCCCTGATCCGCTCGTAACCATCCTTGTAAATCATGTACGCACGGACGGGTTTGTAAATAAATTCATGGCTAAGGTATGCGACAGACGCGACAAGCGCGGCAATAAGCATGGAAACACGTATGACGGGGAAAAATTTGTGAAGAAAGATATATACAAAACCGGACTGTTCCGCCTCGAGTTCCTCGCCGGTTTTATAGCCCTTTGGAAGTGGAACATTCCTTTTAAGGATTTTTCCGGCAAGGACGGCGGCTTCACGGGCATTACCGCCGCGAATCAGCAGTTTTATAAACTGCAACATCAGGGACGGCTCAACAATTTCTTCCACAATGATTTTTTCGCATACAACGCGCAGGTTAAGCGGGTAGGAAGCTATTGTGCCCAGCAACTGTTCGAGCTCTTTTTCGGTAAGGTTGATCGGTTCTACAGGTTTCGTCGGCTGCACAGCACCGGGCAGCGGACCGGCAATTTCGCGTGATTTGGCAAGAGCGTCAACGTTAGGCAGGAAGTCTTCAATATCGGGAAGGCTTTCAAGCCGGTCGCCGGACGGCCCACCGTCCGGCGCGGGAGTCCCGGCAGGCGGTGCGTCCGGGAAAAGGGAGGCTTTCTCTTCGTCCGATATTTCCAGGATGGATGGGATCCTGTCCGAATCGGGCGCTTGATTCGGGGTATCCACGTTGTCCCCGTCAAAGTCTTCCAGCATACCGGCAAGGTCAAACCCATCGTCAATGTCCGCCGCTCCGCCGGCTTCCGCTTCCGCGGGCTGCCCCAGGTCCATGCTGAAGTCATCAATGTCCGCCGTTCCGCCGGCTTCCGCGGGCTGCCCCAGGTCCATGCTGAAGTCGTCAATGTCCGCCGTTTCGCCGGCTTCCGCTTCCGCGGGCTGTCCCAGGTCCAGGCTGAAGTCGTCAATGCCCGCCGCTCCGCCGGCTTCCGCTTCCGCGGGCTGCCCCAGGTCCATGCTGAAGTCGTCAATGCCCGCCGCGCCAGGCGGGGCATCCTCTATATCGGGCGGCGGCGGCAGGTCGTCCTCGGTGGGAACCTTGCTTACAAGATCGTCCATGTCGGCAAAGAGCTTGTCAAAGATGGAATCGTAACCGGTATCCGCCTCGTCCCCGGCGCTTTCCACAGGAGGCCTTGGCGGAGCGGAGGAGGAGGCGGGGGCGGCGGAAAGTTCCGCCGCCCCCGATTCCCCCGCTTCAGGTTGTGGCGGCGGCGTTTCGCCCTCCACTTCTTCCGCCGGACGGGGGCGGGGCAGGGGCTCGTTGGCGGGCAGTTCGTAAGCGTCGCGGCGGATTCCCTCGGCCTCAAGAATCTCCGCTTCACCGCCGATTTTGCCAATGAGGTACTGTAATTGCTTAAGATCCTGCAATGAAGGCATAACTTTAGATTTTGGAGCATCAACCGATATTAAATACAGATGAAAGCTCTGGGTTTTATTACACTCCTTCTAATAATTATCGGTAGTTTAGGCGCGGTAGATTTAGAATCTTACGAGTTTATCGACAGATTGTTAAGTATTACCGGACCGCAGGAGCCAAAAATATTCGAAGACTCCGTGATTTTTACCGCCGGCGCGGCGTACAAAAGCGTAGGCATAGCGTTTCTCCACGAAGGCTTTGCCAAAATCCACCCCTTCAAAAAACTGTTCGTACCGGTAAGTGACAGCCCGGAGTTTGACGAAAAAAGCAGGAAAGCCCCGGAAACCCTGCGCGATTCCGGTGTTTTATTCTTTGTCTACACCGCCCCGTCCTCCGTCAAAGACCTTGAATACAGGCTTATTTTTGACGGCCTCTGGTCGGTTGATCCTTACAACCCCGTGCGTAAATTCAACACAAAAACCGGTATAGAACATTCCGTCGCGCCGGTACCCCCCCGTCAACCGTCCCTGCGGGACGATGAAGCCCCTTTTGACGGCGTAATTTTTAGCTATCGCGGTGAAAACAGCGGGGAACGCATCACGGTGGCCGGCGATTTTAACGGCTGGGATCCGTTCATGTACGAATTGAAAGAAACGGAGCGGGGTTTTTACACGCTTGCCGTGCCCCTGCCGCCCGGAACCTGGCGCTATGTCTACTACCGCAGCGGAGAAAAATTTGTTGACTATGCAAACGCCGCCCGCGAATACAGACAGGACGGCAGCCCTGTAAATGTTGTCGTGGTAAACTGACCGGACCCTGAACCACAGGCCTAAGCAAACGCCGCCCTGCCCGCGGTATTAAACCGTACCCTGCGAATGAAAACCATATTTCATTTATGATTGGTTCAATAACAATGCCCCGTCTATGCGGGGCCGTTTAGCGCAGAGCCGATTTGTTTTGGAACAGGCTCATGTAATTTGAGCCGCGTTTCGTACACAACGGCTTTTTCGGCAATGATAGACCGGTAAATGTAAAATTACTGAGTCTCGCATATTTTCCGTTGACCACATCCTCCACAAGCCTTCAGCTTAAACGCCATCATCCCCCCCCCCCCCCGTAGGCCTTTGCTACGCGAGGTATACGGGCGGCGGCAGGCAACCCTTTGTTGAGGGGACCGCGTCCCGGGCGCGGACATCCTGTTCGCAGGCTTCGCGGAGGGCGCGGGCGGCGGCCTTGAAAATCGCTTCGATCTTGTGGTGATCGCTCCGTCCCCGCAAAACGTCTATATGGAGAGCGCAGGCCGCCGCCCCGGCAAAGCCCTGCCAAAAATCCGCTATCGTGTCCGTCTGAAACGGCGCGGCCCTGCCGTCAGCCTCGGCGGAAACCAGCGGAATACCGGACAAAGCGCCGTCAAAACAGAGGTATGGCCTGCCTGAAAGGTCAACGGCGGCGCGAACCAGGGTTTCGTCCATCGGGTAAAGGCAGCTTCCCACGCGGCGTATCCCTTTTTTGTCCGCCAGAGCCTTCGCGAAAGCCTGTCCCAGCGTTATCCCGGTATCCTCGACAAGATGGTGCTGGTCAACGCAAAGGTCGCCCCGCGCCCTGATCTCGATGTCAAATAGACCGTGTTTCGCAAAAGTTTCCACCATGTGCCGCAAAAACCCAAGAGGGTAATCGAGTTTCGTACCGCCCGAACCGTCAAGATTCAGGCGCAAAAAAATTTCGGTCTCCAGCGTTTTTCTTTCAACTTCAGCTATCCTGTCCATCAGCAAAACCTCCAAAAATGCACACACACCCTTACTTGAACAATTCGTTTTTTTCTTTGTACCAGAAAATCAGATCAAGAGCGTCGGCGGGAACGGTTTCTTTTTCCGCGAAGGCAAGCATTTTTTGTTCAAGTTCGTGGTACGCCGCGCCGCTCATAGAAGCGGGAATTTCGTTTATAACCCCGTACAGTACCAACTGCCGCATTATATGCCTGTCCAGAATACAGATTCCATCCCCCATGCCCGTGTTACGTAAAAAGTGGGACGCCTCTTTTAGGCCCCAGCCAAAAACTTTTTTCTGTAAATCATCCCGCGCCTCGATCAAGGATTTATTTTTTATCAATGCGCGTATTTTATTTTTTGTACCGGGGTAAAAAATATCACGGTTTGTAATGATATAACGCGCCTTGTTTTTGTGAAAGCGCACCCCCCTTGCGCGCAAAATACCCGCGACCTCGGAATGCCCGCCGCCCTCGATCAACCCGTTTTCCTCCAGGCTGAGAACCGCGTCCCACGCCTTGTGCGCATCGTTTTGCGGCGTACAGGTGCAGAAGCAAAGCTCCTTGAAAATTTCCATATCATCGCCGTTTTTCCACAAACGTGCGAATTCCCCAAGCCGCCTGTCTATATCTTTTTTTATCCCGCCGTAAATGGACGAAATATCGCTCACGGTACGACTTTCCGCAGCGCGTACTCGACAATGTCGGACGCGCCGGCTTTTTTCAGGCGGGGGATCAGTTCGGGCACTTCGCTTTTTTTAACGGCGATTTTTACCGCATACCCGGCCTCCCCCCCGCCGCCGTTGTACAGCGGCGCTATCGTGGGGCTGCGCATGGCAGGCAGGCCGTCAACAAGTTCCCGGTAGCGCGACTCGGCCACGTTCATTTCCAGCATAACCTTTTCCCGCCCTTCAAGCACCGCCCGAAACAGCATGGCAAGCCGTTCAAGCTGTTCGCGTTTTTCGGCGCTACGCATTGCTTCTTTCGATGCGACAAACCATGTCGAAGATTCAAGCAGGGTGTCTATGATGACAAGCCCGTTGTCCCGCAAGGTCTGACCGGAGGCGGTATTGTCGATTATCATGTCCGCATCGTCAGGCGGGAAAACCTCCGTAGCGCCGTAGGTGCGGACAATTTTGTAACTGTAGCCGTTCTGTTTAAGGTAATTTTCGGCAAGCGTAACGTATTCTGTAGCCGCGACGATCTTTTTTGAGCGCAGTGAATCTTTTGCCGTAGTTGCCGGAATTGCGGCAACGATGCTGACCCTGTCAAAGCCCAGATCAAGCAGCAGTTCCACATCGGAGCCGTTTTCCTTTATCCAGTCTATGCCGGTAAAGCCCGCGTCATGGCTGCCCAATTCAAGCAGTTGGCCGACATTCTGCGGCTTCATTATTTTTGCGTCAAGCCATGACGCGCCCGGATCGGGGCGGTAGGTCCTGTCGGAAAGCCTTATCGGAAAACCTGCGTCCCGGAACAGTTCCGCCACACTGTCATAAATCCTACCTTTTGGTATTAAAATTCTAAGCGCCATTATGCCGGGTAGTTAAGGTTTTCTTTTGCGGCTTTTTTTAGAAGGCCCGCGTAGCGCGCCGCTTCCCATTTTGCCATGTTGAGGTTCTGCTCGCTATAGTTGCCGCATTCCGCAGGGTGCGCGCCCGGTATGGGGCCGTCAAACTTGTCAATCCAGTCCAGCATCTCAAGCACGAGCGGGAGGACGGACCCTGAGCTGTGATCCCCCTCAAGTATCACGTAAAAACCGGTGCGGCAGCCCATGGGACCGAAATAAACGGTGCGTTCCGCCCACCCGGGTCGGGAACGCAAAAAGGTCGCGGCAAGGTGCTCAAGCGTATGAATCGCCGGCATATCCATTACCGGCTCCCTGTTTGGCTGCTTGAAACGCATATCGAATGTGGTAAGCGTGGTCCCGCCGAATTTGTCCTTGCGCGAAACGTACAGTCCCGGCAGCAGGCGCAGGTGATCAACTTTAAAACTTGCGATTTTTTCCATCAAAGTCCTCTCTTGAGTAATAAGTTTAATGGGACGAACGCCGGTATGCAAGGCGGACGGACGGCGGGCGGGAGGGCAGTCCGGTCTGCACCAACATACGCGGGTAGATTCGTAAGGGGGCTGCAAAAGAAATCCCTGATGCGGCGGAACGCGGTGTCTGCAAAGGTACGGTCTGCCTATCCATCCAATGGGCGGGGGACACCCTGAGCTAAGACGGCGCCTTAGCCCTGCCCGGGAAAAATAAGCTCAGGAGAAAATAGGCTTCAATCCGGTACATTGCGGCGGATATGCCGAAAGCCCGATAAAACGTCCCCAAAGAACCAAAAAGCGTATAATTCAGTGAGCCGGTCATTTTCATCAAAAAATCCTTTCTGTTTCATGCTTTGCGTTTTATCATCTTTCTCCGACTAAAGTTGTATATGTTGTTTGCGAGCGCGAATCCGCTGAAACGTGCGTGGACGATGAGTCCTGTAAAACGGGCGGCGGCGGCCTGGTAGGGGGCGTCCGTCCTTTTTTCCCTGAAAGCGGAAAAAAGACGGACAGGGGGGGGGGGGGGGCATGTTGGAAAGTGTAAAACGGCAGCTTACCGGAGAGGCTTCATTTTTTCATCAGATGAACCCCCGAAAACCGTTTTCCGGCAATTAAGCAGTGTTGCCCCAGTCCTTGCATCATTTACGAGGGCAGGTTTCACGAGACACGCGGCGCAAGGCAGGCGTCTCCGCAGCAGCCCCGCCGTGGAAAACCCTACAAGCACGGCAGGATGCCGTGCTTGTAGTTATAGTACCTTAAAGGACGAGACTCCCCGGATAAACTTGTAAGGGAAACCACGGATTTTGTGTACGCCTGATTGAGCCGCCCGGAGATCGAATCCAGGACCCACGCCTTAAAAGGGCGTTGCTCTACCGACTGAGCTAGCGGCCCGTACAATTCATGCTAACATGGTTTATGAAAAATGGTCAAGACACCGAAATCAAAACCGGGGAAGCGGGTTTGATCGCAAAGTAGCGGAGTGTCGAAGCCCCGGTATGCCTCATTTCAAAATGTCCCCTTGACGCGCTTCCGACGAATACCCTATAATTCCCGTAAACCGGTTCGGGAAGCCGGTTTTGCAAACCGGTTTTAAGTACTGTTTGCGCGGGAGGGGAATCTGAAGCGTCCAATCATCCTTTTTGCCGTGATAATCCTGCTTTGCGGCCTCCGCGGAGCGGCGGCCCAAACTGTTGACGGGGAAGCACAAGGCGCCGGCGAGCCTGTGATCCCGCTCGCCGGCGAGCTTGACGGGGCGGGCGCGGGACGCGAGGCGGAACGCGGCTACCTGCTGGGCGAGGAGGGGCCCCCGCCGGCGGGCGGGGGCGGAGTTTCGTCCGTCTGGGTGCTTTTCCGTACCGTCATCGTGCTGGCCGTAGCCGCCGCCGCGATTTACGGCGTCGTTTACTTCATTAAACGCAAGAAAACGGGCGAGCTTCCTGACGACACATACCTGAAAGTGCTGGCGCGCACACCGATCAACGTAAAGACGGCGGCGGCGGTCATCGCTGTAGGCGGAAATGCCTGGCTTGTCGGCCTTTCCGAAACAAATGTTTCGCTAATTTCGGAAATCACCGACAAGGAAACGGTTGACGCGATGCTTCTTGCCTATTCCGGGCGGAACGCGCCTTCCAACAAGGCCGCCAACTTTAGCGCCCTGCTGCGCCGTTTTGCCGGCGGAAGCGGAGACCGGCGCGATACGCAGGAAGCGGCGGACACTCCGGCGGACACTCCGGCGGATATTCCGCCGCTAAACCTTAGAAGAAACCGTGAACGGTTAAAGAATCTTTAGCCGCAGAGGAGCGACGGGATGAGGGGCTTTTCGCTTGTAATTTTTTTAGGTTTGTTGGTTCCCGCGGGGCTTGCCGCGCAGGTTTTACCCGCGCCGGCCGTGCCGTTTCCCGGACTTTCCACGGAAGGAACTATGGAGATACCGGGTCCGGCGGAAGGCCCCGCGTTGCCGTTCATCGATCTTACGATACGGAGCCCTGAGTCGGGCCGCGAGGTGGCCTTTTCGGTCCAGCTGCTACTCCTTTTAACGGTTATTACGCTTGCGCCGAGCTTTATCATCCTTGCGACAAGTTTTCTACGCATTTCGATAGTGCTGGACTTCGTAAAAAGGGCGCTTTCGCTCCAACAGGCGCCGCCAAATCAGGTAATACTGGGAATTTCGCTGTTTTTAACGGTCTTTATCATGTGGCCGGCCTTCGATTCGATATACCGGAACTCGCTGCGCCCGCTTTCCGAAGGAAATTTGACCGTGCAGGAGGCGTACCGCGAGGCGGAAGCGCCGCTTCGTCTGTTCATGTACAACCAGATGAGGACAAAACCGGACAATATCCGCCTTTTCATGTCGATGCGCGGCCTCCCGCGCCCCGAAACCCTTGCCGATGTGCCGACTTACGTGCTGATTCCCGCCTTCATCCTTAACGAACTGACGGTTGCGTTCAAGATCGGCATAATGATTTTCATCCCCTTCATCGTGATAGACATGGTTGTGGCAAGCGCGCTGATGTCTATGGGCATGATAATGCTGCCGCCGGTGATGATTTCGATGCCCTTCAAACTGATCCTCTTCATACTGGTTGACGGCTGGGGTCTCCTAACCGGCCAGCTTGTAAGGTCTTTTGTATGAAGCCGGATCTTAAGTTTATGTCGGGCGCATCCGGCGCAAGCGCCGGACCGGGCTTTCCGGGGCTCCGCTATCGCTCCGGCCCCGGCGCTACGCGCCGTGGCTGCTACGCACCCCTCCAATCCCTTGCGCGGCGCAACGCGCAAAGCGCGTTGCGCTTGGAAAAATCCCAAACCCGGTATATGAGGTTTGTATGACAATAGGCGATGCCGTTACGCTGCTCCGCGGCGGGATATTTCAGGTGCTGATACTCGCCGCCCCGCTGTTGATCACGGCGCTCGTGGTCGGCCTGGTGATAGCGATACTCCAGGCGGCCACACAGATTCAGGAGCAGACGCTTACCTTTGTGCCGAAAATCCTGGCGATTCTGCTTATCCTCGCGCTGCTGGGCGGCTGGATGTTTTCTATGCTGGCCAACTACACGGAAGAACTTTTTAGGATGATCCCTTCGATGGCGGCGTGAAATGGCCGAACGCTGGTACAAAAAAGGCAGGGCGCTTCAGGACGAGATACGCGGCGCGGCGGCGGAAGCGCCCCGGGCGCTGCTCTGGTTTTTGGGGCAGATGGGCTTTGTCGTCAAAATAAACGGCGTAATCATCTACTTCGATCCGTTTTTGAACGACTTTACCGACGAGAACGGCGCGGGACGCTCTTACGAAGCGCCGTTTTTACCGGGCCCGTCCCTTGAAGCGGATTACTTCGTATGCAGCCACAACCACGCCGACCATCTTAACCTACAGACTTTGTTGCCGCAGGCGCGGACGAATCCAAAAACACGCTTCATCGTGCCGCGACCCTTTACCGGCCTGTTGACAGACGCCGGCATAGACCGGGTCCGCGTGGTAGGGGCGCAGGCCGGCCTTGCGCTTGAACTGGACGGCGCTTTGACGCTGAGCCCTGTAGCGGCGGCCCACACGGCCTACGAGACGGACAAAAACGGCGACGATCTGTACCTCGGCTATGTATTGGACGGCAAGGGCTGCCGAATCTACCATGCGGGCGACACTGTGGTAACGCCGCGCCTTGTCCAAACGTTGAAGGGGTTTAAGCCGCTAAACATCGCGATACTGCCGGTAAACGGCGGCGACTGGGAGCGTGCAAGCAAGGGGATAGCGGCCAACATGACGGTGGAGGATGCCGTCAAGCTGCTCCGGGTCATAGACGCCGATCTAAGCGTTCCGGCGCATTACGACCTTTTCAGCGGCAACGCGGTGAATCCGTCCACTTTTGCCGAAGCGATGTACCGCCTCTGTCCTTCAAAAAAGTACCACATATTCGCGCCCGGCGAATGTTTCCGTTACCACGTTTAATGGTGGAGGGAAAGCGCCCGTTTCCGCCCCGGCGTACACCGCGTCCGCGTTACTTCCCGGGCTTTGACCCGATCAGCGTAAAACTCAGGCTACACTGGTAGCGTTCGCCGCTTTCCGGGTTAAGCGCCTTTTCAGACGCATAGTAACCGACCGAACCTGTAGAAAAATTCTTTGCCGGGGCAATCATGGTTGTCCAAACCTTGCCCTCGCTGTCTTTAACTGTAAGCTCAAGAAACCTCGGCGCCTTTGCGTCAAGTTTTGCTGGTTCCGGCATAATAAAACTCCTTAATCAGCCGTAAAATGCCCCGCCGTGCGGAACGGCGGGGCGGCAAATCCCGGCGGGTTTATCCGGCAGTACGGCTGCCTGCCGCAAAGTTATGGCTACCGGTCCGTTTTACCGCTTTAGGATAGATGTTATGCGGTCAAGCACCTTTATACGGTCAAGCGGCTTGACTATGTAACTTTTAGCGCCGAGCAGCAGGCATTTTTTTACCACATCTTCCTTGCCAAGCGCGCTAACCATTATGACTTTAGCGTCTTTGTCGAATTCAATTATCTTCTCAAGCGCCGAAACGCCATCCATGACCGGCATGGTTATATCTAAAGTTACTAAATCAATATTCGGATACAGGGCCTTGTATTTTTCCAGGCCCTGTGCGCCATCTCCGGCAGTGGCGGCAACCTCAAAGCCTTCGGAGCTAAGTATCTGCCCAAGCTGCTTGGCAATAAACATTGAATCATCGACTATCAGTACCCGGTAACTGCCGGAACCATCGGATTTTACCCCCTCCGGCACCTTTGTATCAACCGGTAAACCATTTTTTGCTACCATTCGTAACGCTCCTTGTTATTTAGTTCAAAACTGTTGTAAAACCTAAAATAAAATGAAACTTATTTAATTTTATCGGAAAAAACAAGGCAGAGTCAATAGTTCACTGGCTTACTGCACGGCGATTCAGGTTTAAGAATGAATAAATCTCTATAATACAATAACTTATCAGAAAACACACCAAAACTGCCATATTTGTAAATTATGCTTACGTAACGATTTAAGTTTTGAAATCGGAATCGCTAAAAACGGGCCGGCGGGGGCGGCTGTCAGCTCCCTCACTGTTCGCCGTTTTTTACAACAAGGCTTACCACGCGGTACTGGAACTGTTTAAGTATGTTTAGACCGGAGTTTACAAACATATAGGGCGTGT
>JAITKQ010000183.1 GCA_031278295.1 Spirochaetaceae bacterium
CGGCCTTGAAAACATTGTCGTAGCAGATATTGATCGGGTCGTCGGCTTCGTCCAGGTAGAAGGTATTCATAGGCTCTCCTTATGGTTGAGTATACACCCTGAAAGTGATTTTTCAATACAGAGGCTAAAGCCCCCTCCCCCAGGAAGCGCGAATGAACAAGCACTGCCGAGGCGCGGCGCCGGTGCAGCCGGCCGACTTGACAAAAAGCAAAAGGGAAACTATGATTCAATATATAATACTAAAACTATAGTAATAGTATTATTTGACTTCCTGTTTGGAAGGAAAATTATTTTAAGGAGGAACCTATGAAAAAACAAATTTTTTCGGTTCTTTTAGCATTGCTTGCTTTCGGTGCGGTTTGGGCAAAAGGTGGAAAGCAGGCCGCGGTCGTCGAGGAAGACTATGTCCTCAAGATTGGATACCCGGTGGAAGGCGGTCTCTGCGAAGCGCCGTTTTACATAGCGATAGCGAAGGGTTTCTACGAAGCGGAAGGGCTGAAGTACGAATGGGTCAACCTGGAACCCGGCACGGCCATGAATCTGCTGACTAACGGCCAGATTGACGTTACCAACAACTTGCTGGCAACGCTGATACAGCCTATAGCGAACGGCCTTGACGTCAAAATCCCGCTGGGTATACATACCGGCTGTGTAAAGGTGCTGGTTAGTCCGGATTCGCCGATCAGGACGGCAGCCGATTTCAGGCCGGTAAACGGCGTGAAGAAAAAAATAGGCGTTCCCAGCCTGAATTCGAGCACCAAGGTAATACCGTCGCGTGTACTTGCCGGGCTGGGGTTAAAGGTGGATGGCGACAACGCAGATGTGGAATGGATCATCTATCCCTCGGCAGAACTGCCGCTCGCGCTGGAGCGGGGTTTGGTAGACGCGATCGGTTCGGGTGATCCCGCAGCCTCGATAGTCGAGCAGGAAGGCAAGGGGCGCGTCGTAATAAACAACGCCACCGATCCCGGCCTTGAAAACGAAATATGCTGCGTAGCGCCATTTCGCTCGGCGACCATAGCGGCGCATCCCGAAGCGGCGGCCAAATTCATCAGGGCCATACAGAAGGCATCCAAATGGGTAAGCGAAAACCCGGATGAAACAACCCAAATTCTGTATGAAAACAGGTACATCGCCGGAGATCCAAAAGTGAACGCCGGGGTACTAAAAACATTCAATTATTTCGCGTCGGTCAGCCTCGCGAGAGTCGCTATTGAGCGTAACACACGGGACTTGCAGAAAATCGGACTTGTAACGGATGACGTTGATGTCGACGCGCTGGTGAACAACACATTTTACGCGGTGCCGGGCGTACCGGATTCCCTATAAGGCTGCTTCAACGATTCTGAAACCCGACAGGTAGGCGGATAGGAGCACCGGAATTTCATCGGTGTTCCGGTTACCGCCGCGTTCACTACCTTGATGCCTTGAAGCCGGGGCAAGCGCCGCGTTGCCGCTTCACAGTATACGCGGGCTTGGTTAAAAAATCCCCGCCAGGGGGTCGCTAAACTTAGCCCGATTTTTTCCTGTTTATGCCGTGGTACGGTAAAAAACAAAAGCTACGGATGGAGGATATGGAGCAGGAGAAAACTTTCAACATGAAAGAGCCGATCCAATTTTGGCTTTCGTTTAACCCTTTCGCTTAACCGGCTTCGAATTGAATATCCGTAAAACAAGACTTGACGGCTGTCTGTGGAATTACCACGGTGCCTGAAAAACGGCGTCTGACAGGGATTTGAGGCTGCAAAAAGCGTTTCCTGCCGAAGCCGCAAGCGCGGGCTGGCGGGAAAACGGGTAATCTGGTATGATTTTGCCATGTTTAATAGTTTGCGCGGGACAATAAGCGGCGGGACGGGCGATACCCTGTACCTTTCGACAGGCGGTGTGGAGTGGGAGCTTGTGATGCCGCTCAACGACATAGAGGCGCTTGGGGCTGGCGGCGGCGAAAAACGGGTCTTTACATGGCTGCACCATACGGACAAGGATATGAGGCTGTTCGGTTTTGCCGGCGCGGAACGGCGGCTTACGTTTCTGGAACTGCAAAAGGTCGAAGGGATAGGGCCGCGGGCCGCCCTTAAAATAATGAGCGGTATAAACCAGGCCGAGTTGGAACGGGCGCTGGAAGAGGGGGATGTCGCGCGGCTTGAACAGGTGCCGGGTCTTGGGAAAAAAACCGCGCAAAAAATGGTGCTGACGCTGAAAGGCAGGCTGGTATCCGGAAGCGGAAAGGCCGCGCCATACTCGCCGTTTGGGGAACTGGTGAACGCGCTTGCGGACATGGGTTACGACAGGAAGGCGGCGGCGGCGGCCTTGGAACAGGCCGAGGCCACGCTATCCGCAGGGGCGGATAGCGTGGCGTCCGGCCCCGGGAAAGAAAACGAACTGTTCCGCCTGGCCATACTGAATCTGGCAAAATGAACACGGTGGGCGAGAAAAAACATCCCCCGGAAAAGCCCGGAAGCATACTGCGCCCTGAGGCAGCCCTGCCTGAGGACGTGCGGGACTACGCTTTACGTCCGGCCAGGCTGGATGAATTTTTGGGACAGGCCACGATGAAGGAAAACCTTGCCATATTCATAGCGGCGGCAAAGGAACGGGGCGAAAGCCTCGATCACCTGTTTTTGACGGGGCCGCCGGGTCTGGGCAAGACGACGATGGCCCGTATCGTTGCCAACGAGATGGGCGTAGACTTTACCGAGACTTCCGCGCCGGCGCTGGAGAAGGCGAAAGACCTTGTAGGCATCCTGACCAGCCTCAAACCAAACGCCGTATTTTTTATAGACGAGATACACCGGCTCCGTCCCGAAATCGAGGAAAAACTGTACATCGCGATGGAGGACTATGAACTTGATTTTGTGATAGGGCAGGGGCCGGGGGCGCGCACCATGCGGCTGCCGCTAAAACCGTTTACCCTTGCCGGCGCTACGACAAAGGCCGGCATGGTTTCCAGCCCGCTGATAAGCCGTTTCGGGATAAGCTGCCGCTTTTCGCTGTACGAAAGCGCGGAGATCGAAGCGATCATACGCCGTTCGGCGGACATCCTGGGTATCGGCATAGACGCACAGGCCTCCGCGCTGCTGTCCAGATCATCCCGGTTCACGCCCCGCGTTACAAACCGGCTGCTGCGACGTATGAGGGACTATGCCCAGGTGCGGAAACTTCCGTCAATCACGCTTGATGTGGTGCGTTACGGCCTCGAACGCCTGGAAATAGACGAGCTTGGCCTGGAACGGCTGGACCGTGAAATCCTGCGTATGATAATAGAGCGTTACCGCGGCGGGCCGGTCGGCGCGGAAACGCTGGCAATATCGGTAGGCGAGTCGGTGGATACGCTGGAAGATTTCTACGAACCGTACCTGATTCAGGCCGGTCTCCTGCAACGTACACCGCGCGGCAGGATGGTAACGGCGGCGGCCTACAGGCATCTCCATCTGGAGATGAAGCGTCCGCCTGACGGCCTTTTTCCCGACCTGTGAAAACAAGCGATTTTTACTTTGAACTGCCGGAACAACGGATCGCCCAGTACCCGGCCCCCCGTGGAGAAAGCCGCCTCCTCGTGCTGGACCGGGCGGCGGGCCGGCGCAGCCATCACTCCGTCAAGGAACTGCCCGGCCTGATCGAAAGCGGCGCCCTTGTGGTCTTCAACGATACACGGGTACGCAAGGCGCGGATTTTCGGGACGGACAGCCGGGGGGTGCGGGCGGAATTCTTGCTGCTGAACAGGGGCGGGGACGGGTCAAGCTGGGAGGTGATCACAAAGAAGGGGGGGCGGCGGGCCGGCAGGCGCTTCCGCTTCGCCGGGGGCGAAGCGGAAGCGGAGCTTCTGTGTGAGGGCCCGCGCTACCTGCTACGTTTCGACAGGCCGATAGACGATGCCTGGCTTGACGCGCACGGGCACGTCCCGCTGCCGCCCTACATAAAACGGGCGGACGAGGCTTCCGATTCGAGCCGTTACCAGACGGTGTACGCGCGCAGGCACGGCTCGGCGGCGGCCCCGACGGCGGGGCTGCATTTTACGGACAGCATTCTTTCGGAGCTAAGCAGGCGCGGCATCGGGACAGCCTTCATCACGCTGCACGTCGGGCCCGGAACATTCCTGCCGGTACACTGCGCGGATGTGGAGAATCACAGGATGCACAAAGAAACTTTCCGCATAGAAAGCGGGGCGGCGGAGCAGATAGAGAAGGCCAAACGTGAAGGCCGAAAGGTTATAGCGGCCGGCACGACGACCTTGCGGGCGCTGGAATCGGCTTGGCGGGACGGCGCTCTTCAAACCGGCGAGCAGTGTACCGACATATTCATCTACGGCGACTGGCGGTTTAGGACGGTGGATGCGCTGTTTACCAACTTTCACACGCCGTGCTCAACGCTGCTGATGCTTGTCTGCGCGTTTGCCGGTGCGGTAAACGGCGAGAGGGCCGGACGAAAACTGATAATGGAAACGTACCGCGAGGCGGTACAGCGGGAATACAACTTTTTTAGCTACGGGGACGCGATGCTGATTCTGTAACGCTACCAACGGTAGCGCCGCTACAACCTGTAGCGCCGCTACCTGACGATGATGTAAAGTTTCGTGCCGGAAGCGGTGGGGGGCTGCAAAGTTATCGTAAGGCCGCCGGTCTTGTTCAGCCAGCCGCTGTTGGATTGCAACAACATTGTGCGGGGTTTTAACGAGTACGCCTTGTTGGTATTCCAAACTTTGAGTGACCCCAAGGCCTGGACATCAAAACCGCTGAATTCATAATTTGTGCCGTCGATGGTTTTTGTTACCGTGTTGTTGAACGAAAGAACGTCGCTAGGCCGGCTGCCGGACGACTGGTTGAACAGCATCGCTTCGCCGTAGCGCCCCAAGGCGGCGGCAAAGGTGCTTACCCCGGAGGTTCTAAGCGGGTTCGCATCGCTGTTTAACGCGGAGTTCAACGAAGCTATGTCAACCTCGGTGTTGGACATTATCTGTTTGACAAGTTCCGCGCCGCCGAAGTTGCGTACAAGGTACGCGCCCAGCGCGTACGCGTTCGCGTAATAATGCAGCACGTTGTTGTCATTTTTCCATGCGGTAGGATCGTCGAAGTTGTAATAAGCAAGAAAATCCGGAATCCTCGACTTCACAGGATGCCCCGAATTACTCGTATGTATGCCAATAAACGTATCTATCAGGTCCTCGGCAAGCATGGAAAGCATCTCGTTGTACCATACGCCCGCGGCCGAGTGATAATTGGATTTTATCGTTTTTTGATTAAAGTTTATCATGTGCTGAAATTCGTGCGCCAGCGTAGAGTACATCGCGTCCGGAGCTTTCTCGGTAAAATAGGCGTCAACATAGAAAATCTCGGCCTCGTTCGTTTTATATTTGGGATTCTGACCGGCAAGCGTAGCTTCTGACAATTCATCCCCGCTAAAAAAGTAGCCGAAGACACCGCTCGTACTATTGGGGGCGTAATCCTCGTAAATATCGTACACCAAAATTTGAATCTTCGTGTCACCATCCATGCCGCCGACTGGTGAGGTTTCGTCCGCGCCGTATTCGTACCCGAATACCGGCGTCTCTTTTTGGTAGATTATATCGAATTTCTGGGCAAGCGCGGTCGCCTGCGCTGATGTTATTTTGTTTTCGTGACTGTCGGAGTCCTCGTAATTTCCCTCCGCTACCCATACGTTGCTGTGGGTTCCCGTGGCGCGCAGTAACGCCGTAAACTGTTTAAAGCCCTCCCCTGCCCCCTGCGCCCAGAATTGCTTTGATGATGTGCCAACCGTGTACTCCACCGCCTGCCCGATTGCGGCGTTCACGTTCCGCAGGATTCCGGAGTCGTCCGGGGAGGCCGGCGGCCGCAGTTTGCCTTGTCTTATTGCGTCAAAAATTTCCTGATTCTTTTCGTTGTCGTCATACCGCACAATGGTTTGACCGTCATTGCCGGTAAACACGCCGGACACCGAACCTGTAAGGCCCGCAAGGGCGGCCCCGGTGCTTTGCGCGGCGGCGCTAACTGTTTCCGAAACCGCGTTCCCGCCGGTATAGGAGACGACATGGCTTGAACTTTCCACAGGGACCGCCGTGCCGCCCGTATTCACCGTTACAAGGAATACGCTGTGATTTTGAAGTCCGGTAAGGTTGACGGTCCTTTGGCCGGAGCCGGACACAGGCATAACCGGCGGGTCGTGCGACGTCGTTGAGTAGAATGTCCCGATATTTACGATACCCGTATTGGAAGACGGGTATGAAAAAGTTTTTGAAGACTCATCCTCCGGTTTTACGCTGACGTCACAGGAGGAAAACCAACACAAACATATAAAAACCGCAACACATGCAAGTTTCGCATCGTCCATAAACATATACCAATAAATTATCAAAAATCCGGCATTAAGTAAAGCGCTGCAATTTTAATTTCAGCCGCGGACCCAGGTTTATGATCAAGGCCCCGCGCACGCGCGTACGCAACAAAATTTTACATTCACCGGTCTATCATTGCCAAAAAAGCAGCCGTGTACAAAACGCGGGGATTGGAGGGGCGCGTAGCGTTTGCGTAGGGGATGGAAGGGCACCCCAAAGGGGTTGCCTGGAGGAACCCCGCAAAGCCCGGTTTCCGGCACGAAGGGCCGGAAATGCGCCCGAATTACCTAAGAAATTTTTGTAAATGTAAAACTGCCGGGCTAATACCCCGCTGGCGGGCGCGTACATTCGCGGTTCCCGGAACATCAAATCAAGCGCAGCCTACAGCCGCGTATGCGAGCGCCCCCTTTCGGACCCGACGGCAGAACCCGAACCCCGCTTTGGGGACGCTACCGCGTAGCGGATGTGAAACCCGCTGGCGGGCGCGTACATTCGCGGTTCCCGGAACATCAAATCAACCGCAGCCTACAGCCGCGTATGCCTATCG
>JAITKQ010000083.1 GCA_031278295.1 Spirochaetaceae bacterium
TCTTCCGCAGCGCGTCCTCGTAGCCGGCGTAAATTTTACGGAATTCCTTGTTGTGGTTTATCAGCTCAAGTCCGGCGCTCTCCGGCGTTAGAAAGTAGTCCTTTGCCCGCGCTATTTGGCGGGCGATCTGTTTTAGCTCATTTTTTTCTTGCCCTCCAGGAACGAGGCAAGCACGTTAACGGCGTCATCGTCATCGTAAATCACAAAGTTTGACGAAAGCCCGGCGTACTCCCCGTTACGGCGGAGAAACCACGCCCCAAACGAGTGAAAGGTGCGCAGCATAGCGTCTTTGGCGGCGGGTTCTATGGAAGCGGCGCGTTCCGCCATCTCCCGCGCCGCCTTGTTGGTAAACGTTACCGCCAAAATCGACCAGGGCTGTAAGTTTTTTTCCCGTATCAGGTACGCAATCTTGGTGGTTATCACCCGCGTCTTCCCGGAGCCCGCCCCCGCCAAAATCAGCAGCGGCTTCCCCTCGTGAAGCACGGCGGCGCGCTGCTCCCCGTTCAAGTCCTTTAGGTAAGCGGGAATTTGATCCATGCCGCAATTTTAACGTTTTGGCGCTTAAACCACCAGTGCCCGCGATGCGCGGACACAGTAAATTTACATTTACCGGTCTATCATCGCCGACATTGCCGAAAAAGCCGTGTACGAAACGCGCAAGGGAATGGAGGGGTAACCGGGGCTTGCCTGGCGGAACCCCGCAAAGCCCGGTTTCCGGCACGAAGGGCCGGAAATGCGCCCGAATTACATGAAAAATTTTTGTAAATGTAAAACTGCCGGTGCGGGCATGAGTTTCATTAACAAATACCCGCTTTATTTGTTATAATTTTACCGTGTCTTTTGAATGGCTTTTTGTTAAAAAAATCAAGGTTATCGCGCTCGTAGGGGCCAGCGGGACCGGCAAGAGCTATCACGCGAAGCTGGTAGCCCAAAAGTATAAAATAGACTTTATAATTGACGACGGTCTTTTGATACGGAACAACAGGATTGTCGCCGGGCATTCGGCAAAAGAGGAAAAAACCTTTATGGCGTCCGTAAAAGCCGCCGTATTTGACGAAAAAAGCCGCCGCGACGAGGTTGCCCGCAAGCTTCAGACGGAGAAATTTTCCAGCGTCCTGGTGGTGGGGACATCCGACAAGATGGTCAGAAAAATCGCGGCCCGTCTTCAGCTTCCCCTGCCGGCTAAAATCGTCTACATAGAAGACATTGCCTCACAGGAGGCCATAGACACGGCCCTGCGAACCAGACGTGTCGAGGGGAAGCATGTGATTCCGCTGCCCTCGGTCGAGGTAAAACGCGGCTACCCGGACATATACCTTGCTCCAATCTCTGTGCTGAAGCCGTCCGTGGTACAGGGGCCGATACAGTCAATTCCCGTGCTTCACGAAAAATCGGTCGTCCGCCCCTCATACTCCATACCGCAAAAATCGCATATCTCGGGGCTGGCGCTCAGCTTGATGGTTAAAAACTGCGTAAGCGAGTTCAACGAGAGCTACAAAGTCAAAAAAATCGAGGTCAAAGACACAGAAACCGGCTACAGGCTCGTTATTTTTATAGTTGTTGACGCCGGAACCGATCTTGAAAAAAAAATTACTGAACTTCGGCGATATATTACCGACAATATAGAGAAGTACACTGGAATTCTTATTGAAGAAGTAAATATAATAATAGATAATGTGTAATGTGACGAAAGCTTTCATCCTTGAGCTAAGTGATAAAAGCTTAACTTGAGATATTTCATTGACAGGAGGGAGAGATGAAGAAAGTCATAGTAGCTTTTATGTTACTGGCAGCCCTTGGGACTCCTCTTATGGCTCAATATGATACTGTTAGCCCGATCAGGGTCGAGGTAAGGAATCAGTTTTTTGACGTTATTTCGGACGGAGGAAGTTTTGACGCGGAAACACTCTGTCGTGAGATGGAGCTTAGATTCGATGTATACAACAGGCTATTCCGGTTCAACACGGCCGCCTTGCCCGGTCCTTTGCGCGTAGTATCTTTCGGTGATAAAGCGGCGTACGACAGCTATGTTATGTCCAAGCTGGGCTCAACCCGCGACGGCGCGGTATATTTGCATTACAGCCAGAGCGAAAGGCGCGAACTTGTGGTGAACAGGGGTTCACCGGACGAGGAGCGGATGCTGCCTCACCAGGCATTCATTCAGTTTTTCCGCGCCTTTGTGCCTTACCCCCCCTCCTGGATGAGAGAGGGTTTTGCCATATATTTCAACACGCTCAAATTCGACAAGGAAACGCGGGAACTCCGTTACGAAGAGAATCTTTCATGGCTGGAAACCGTAAAAAGCCTGGGGACGTACATACCTTCCCTCGAATCGATTTTCCTTGCCGATATAAACGGTATGCCGGAATACTTTCAGCCGGTTTCATGGGCTATAGTATCTTTCTTTTTAAACAGCGGCGGGAACGGGGACTATTTCCGTGCGATCACGGAAGCGTTCATGCTGTTTTCGGCTACAGGCTCCGCGGCGGAAAATTCACAGATCGTTCTTGAACGCCTGACAAGCTGGAATACGCTGGATGTGATGCGGGCCGATTTCCATAACTATATCGCAAGCAGGAGAACCTTTGTCGAGTTGATAGATATTGGAATGCAGGCTTACGCGGTTAAAGACTTTGAAAACGCCGAAGCATACTTTCTTGCGGCGCTGTACCAAAAACCCGCGCATTACGCGCCTTACTACTATTTGGGTCTCTTGGCGTATGACGAGAACAATTACGATGTCGCCGAGACATACTACATAACAGCCCTACAGTATGGTGCCGACTCGGCGCTTGTAAAGTACGCGCTCGGCATCAACGCGGCAACGGCCGGCAGAAATACCGAAGCCCTGTCGTACCTACAGGAAGCGGTCAACGAGTCGCCTGAACGCTACAAGGAACGCGCCGAAACCATCATGAACAGACTCAGGTAAGCCGGCTCACGGTTCTGTGATCTCAGTCCGGGAGTTGTCTTCGTAAAAATCCCGTCCCCTAGCGTACAGGGCGCGGGATTTTTTTACGGTTATGCCGTGATCGGCAAATATCCGGCGCAGGGCCTTGGACAGTTCCATACGCTGGGGACTCATGGGCATAATGAATCTCCTGGCCGAGAAAAAAGTTTTTCTAAACAGTTCCGGCCCCGCGCCCGTCCAATCCGTGTTTGCTTCAACATAATTTTCTATCAAGGCCCGCAGCGCACACTTCTTTTCGCCGGTAGTTTTTGACAAGGCTTCAAACGAAGCCATATACTGCTGTTTGAAATTTTCACTCTTTTCCATCATGCGCGAAGCGTTGGGCTGAAGGTAGCGGTACAAACCGAAAGAATCGAGCGCCGCGACAATGCCGGACGGGCATGATGAATTTAATATTTTTACAATTTCTTCGGTTAAACGCGACGACGGAACATCCTCCAAAAGATTCGAATCTGTCTTGATCCTGTTTTGCAGCTTGGGCGGTATTTCAAAACCTGTCATCGCGGCGTACTTAACGGCCCGAATCATCCGTACCGGATCTTCCCGAAAAATAATGTCCAGCGGTATTATCGGATGAATTATACGTTTTTTTATATCCGCAACGCCGCCTATGTAATCGATCACGAGTTCCTGCTCCGTGTCGTAAAAGAGGGCGTTTAACGAAAAATCACGGCGTAGCACGTCCTCTTCAATGGAACCAAACGTGTTGCCGTTTGCGCCGTCCTTTGCGGAACGAAATGTTGCAAGTTCGTAAATTTTATTGCCAAAAAATACGTGTACAAGCCTGAACCGGCGGCCTATAACACGAGAATTGCGGAATATCCTTTTTATCTGGGCCGGACTCGCCGCGCTGGCGATATCGAAGTCCTTGGGTTTGTTTCCAAGTATCAGATCCCGTACCGCGCCGCCTACAATATATGTTTCAAAACCTGCGGCGCGAAGCCGTGAACAGATATATGCCGCGTCCTTGTCCACGTCACTTGCCACAATGCGATGCTCATCTTTTGTATACACGACGGCCTTTTTCTCCGTCTTGCCGTTTTTGTTCTTTGAATACCGAAAGCGCAAAATCCGTCCTTTTAACCTTCATCCACCGGGCATACCCCGCTACATGGAGCCTGGCAGCCGGTTTGAGACATGAGATCCTTCAATGCGTCATTTTATATGCCTGTCCAGCCAGCCGCAGAGATTCCGCGTAACCTCCTCACGGTTGGTCTCGTGAAGCGTTTCGTGCCGTGCGTCGGGGTACAGCACAAACTCAATATCTTTTATACCTATTCTCCGGTAACTGTCAACCAGCGCCGTGGTACCGGTCCCCATGTCGCCCACGGGATCGGCACTGCCGGAGAAAAGGTACAACGGGAGGTTCCGGTTGATACGCTCCATCATACGTTTACGGTGTATCCGTTTCAACGCACGTACAAGATCGCGGTAGAAACCCACGCTGCTAAGCTGCCCGCACAAGGGGTCGGCAATGAAAGCGTCAACTTCGTTTTCGTCCCTGGAAAGCCAGTCGAACATTGTACGGGTGGGCTGAAAGGCCTTGTTGTACGCGCCGTCGGCCAGTTTCCTGCTAAACTGCGAGCGTCCGCGTATCCCGCGTACCGCGGCAAAAACCGTCATAAACGGCGCTCCAAACGCGACAAGCGCGTCGCCGGGCCCTTTTGTCCCGGAAAGTATGCAGCCGGAAAGAGGCCGTTTGTTGAAAGTTTGGATGTACCCCTGCGCTATGAATGAACCCCACGAATGACCCAGCAAAAATACCGGAAAATCAGGATAAACTTTCTGAATTTCGGTGTTGATCCTTTCAATGTCACGCAGAATCGTTGAAAAGGCATTCGTGTCGGCGCAATGCCCCAAAATTCCACCCCTGTCGGGAGGATTGACGGCTATATCCGCGGTTTTGCCATGCCCGCGTATATCGGCTGCCCATACCGCGTAACCCCGCTCACACAGGCGAGCCGCCGTTTCCGTATAGCGCAGGCTATGCTCCGCCATTCCGTGTACAATGTGTACCACCCCTTTCAGCGCCGTCCCGCCGTCCGGATCCCAGCGCCTTAAAAAGAGTTTTACCGTGTCACGAGTCTCGAACCATAAGGTCTGCCCAAGCATTCTAAGAATTATAGCGCTATCAACACAAACTGTTAAGTGGGCCTGATAAAATATCTGCAAGATTTCAGTCTTCATTTGGCCTCGTCACTTCAGTCATTGCCTATTCCTCAATCCCCAGCGGCTGTATCAGGGTCAGCAAGTCCCTATAGAGCGGTTTCCATACTTTTCCATCTATCTTCTACTTTTCGCACTCATAAATGAACGTACCGAATAACCTTTTCAGTACCTCCTTCATTGCCGGATTATTAGCGGCGATATTGAGGGAGTTTTCACGAATCACCGGAACCGCCGCGCTCACCCAGCCGGGCTTCAAAGGCTTCTCCCAAATGAGTTTTGCCTATAGCCTTGATGCATGTGCTTGGCCCTTGACAATGTCTGATTTTTACGTTTAAATAACTGTGAGTTTCAGTTTTGAAACCAAACTTCTATTGAGGAGGCGCACTGATGACATATTTATCAACTATCCCATCTTTTTACACGAATCCGGTAACAGCCTCTGGTTCCCGGTAACGGTACACTAAACACTGGCCTTTACCTGTTTCCTTACGGCTCTTACCGGCAGTAGGTATCTGTCTATTCGTATTGTATATACGGATTACAGCCGCTCAACACACGGCAGGAGTTATCGTGGAAACACTCTGGTTAAGCATCTCCTCCGGGAATGGCCCCGAAGAATGCACCCATGCCGCCGCCCTCACGCTGCGGCTTGTCATGAAAGACATGGAAGACAAGGCCGCTCATGGAAAGGCTGTCTCGGCACGAATCATAGAAACAGAACCGTCCCGCATACCGGGAAACATCCGCTCGGCCCTGCTGGCCCTTGACGGGAAAGACGGCCCTTCCTGCGCGGCTTCCTGGACGGGGAGTATCCAGTGGATTTGGCAGAGCCGTTACCGGCCTCATCACGGGCGGAAAAACTGGTTCGTCTCGGTAAAGCCCTATACCCTCCCCGAAAAAGGAACGGGCTTTTCCCCCGGCGATGTCCGCTTTGAAACCGCCCGTTCGGGAGGCCCCGGCGGCCAGAACGTGAACAAGACGGAAACCGCCGTCCGTGCGGTCCATGTTCCCACCGGTAAAAGCGCCGTTGCCCGGAACGAGCGATCCCAGTGGCTGAACAAGCGGCTTGCCCTGCTCCGCCTGGCCGCTCTCTTTGAAAAAGAGCAGACTGCGTCGGAAGGGAAATCCCGTTCGGGGCTGCGGCACACCCACTACGAGCTTGAGCGGGGAAACCCCGTCCGGGTTTACGACGGGGAAACCTTGAAACTGTTACAGAGGAACTATAATGATAAAACCAATTAAGGTTACGGGGAAATGCAATGAAGCGCTGGTCTACGCTAAAGCGATAGAGGCGAACTGCAAGGACAAGATACGCCAGTACCTGGGCCATCCGGCCTTTGCGGATACCGCCGTGCGAATCATGCCGGACGTTCATCTGGGGAAGGGAACCGTGGCGGGCTTCACCGCCGCCTGCAATTCCCTGATTATCCCTTCGGTAATCGGCGTTGATATTGGCTGCGGGGTCTGCGCCTGTAACCTGGGCAGGGGGAATCTGCGGTTCGACAAACTCGACGTCTTTATCCGCAAAAACATTCCCTCCGGAACGGCGGTCCGCGGGAGCATCCATGAACGGCTGGCGGACATGGTTTCCTTTACCGGAGAATCAGGCGGAGGAGGCGATACCGGCCGTTTCAAAAGGAGCATCCGCGAACTCTGCGACAAGCAGGGATATTCCCCGGAACGGGTTTTTGCCGCGTTAGGAACCCTGGGCGGGGGGAATCACTTTATCGAAATCGACCGTGATGAAAACCATAACCGCTGGCTTCTGATTCATTCGGGTTCCCGGATTCCGGGGAAACGGACCGCCGAATACCACGAGATTATCGCCCTCCGTGAGACGGAAGCGGAAAGCCCCCTCAAGTATCTTTCAGGCAGCTTTGCGGACGATTACCGTTCCGACATGGCGGTGGTACAGCGGTACGCCCGGATAAACCGCGCCCTTATGGCGACGGTTATTCGCAGTGGGGTCTAATACCCCGCCCTTCAGGGCGGTTAAAATTTGGTAACACCAACAAAAAAATAGTAGTAGACCATTGCCTCCTACCGCGTGATTGGCGCGCCGCAGGCGCCCCAATCAGCGGCAAGCCGTGCGGCTTGTCTTACAGAACTCGCCCTCGTAAATAATGCAACGCTTACAAGATACCCCGCCCTTCAGGGCGGGGAGGTTCATTGCGGAAGGCTTTTTCGGGGTTCCCCTGGCGGAGACGGAGTACCGGGACACCATACATAATTACTTTGACGTTATCGATTCAGTGATTCGCAAGGGGGCGGTTTCCGCGCGGAAAGGTGAACCGGTGGTGATTCCCTTCTCCATGTCCGAAGGGGCAATCCTGGGGCGGGGCAAAGGAAACTCTGAGTGGAACAATTCGGCCCCCCACGGCGCGGGGAGGAAAACCGCCCGGAAAGCGGCGCGTAACGGCCTTTCCCTGGACGAATACCGGAAAGAGATGCGGGGCATCTGGTCAAGCACCGTGGGGAAAGACACCCTTGACGAAAGCCCCATGGCCTATAAACGCCCAAAGGACATCCTCGACTATATCGGAGATACGGTGGAAATCGAGGCGCGGTTGAAACCGCTGTATAACTTTAAGGCGGGGGAGTAAAATGAAAACGCCGGATTCTCATACGGCGTGTCCCCGTGAAAAGACAGAGGCAAAACAACAGGACGTTATGTGCTACGAACGGTGTACATCATGCAAGATCGGATGATGTATGCCGTTTTTTATAAATGGCGACTGCCAAGCAGGTTATTTAGTAACCTGTCTGCCTCTGGTGTGTCCGGCATAGGGAATAAAAACCATAATATTTGGCAAAAATAGCGTGATTTGCCAGTAAAAATGCGAATACTGTATTCTATTTGTGAGGAGGATAAGCGGAAATATAGTAAAATATAAGGTTTAATCATAAATTATAACTTAAAAATTACGTTTGTATTGATAATTCTATTTTGCCCTTTACTTATCTTCAGACGTGGTTCTTTCCTCTTCAAAGGCAAAAATCCAATGTTATTGGGTTGTTTTTGGAGCGAGGGGGAATTACGTTGGTATATATAATTGTTCTACTCAAGAACACCTAACACAAATAATCGTAAACCGCAGTCTGAAGCAAATCACAAAGAGGAGCGGTATCCCGTAAAGCACGTTTCATATTTGCCCAGTCTTTTTCTATCGGACTATACCCGTAGGCAACCGCTTCCATCATCTCTTTTATGATACGGGGTATATCAAGGTTTTTCAGTTCCGCGCCAAAAGCTTCTGCGGCAGCTTTCTCTTTCGCCCCTCCGCTCCGGCTCCTACAAACCATTCTGCCCCTGCGGCGGTGGAGCATCGTACCGTCCACACGCTCTCCAAATGGCTGTCTATCAACAATTCCCGTAGCGCCGGGATGCCCTTGCCCATCCGTTTGATAACTGGATCACTATCCGGGAGTGTACGCATAAGCCGGACAAAATCATTGAGTCGGGCACGAGTGGCAAAATGGTTCCCTGCGGCAAGAGCAGCGGGGTCTATCTGTTTTTTCGGAGCATCCACGGGTG
>JAITKQ010000150.1 GCA_031278295.1 Spirochaetaceae bacterium
CCGCCTTCGGTATGCTACCGCGTAGCGGCTTTTAAACCCGCTGGCGGGGGCGGGCGCGTCATTCGCGGTTTTCAAAACACCGAACCAAACACGGCTTACAGCCGCGTATGCCTATCGCCCTTTTCGACCCCGCCGGCAGAACCCGAACCCCGCCCCCGGTACGCTACCGCGTAGCGGCTTTTAAACCCGCTGGCGGGCGGGTGATGTTGAAGAAAAGGGCGGAGGGGGTGTAAACTTAAAGCCATGCGAGGCTTATCATCATGTTCAGAGCGGTAGAACTGGAAAAAGCGTACAACCCGAAAAGTTTTGAGGACAGGATATACGCGCTGTGGAAGGATACGGGCGCGTTCAGGCCGCCGGAAAGCGGGGCGGAGGGCGGGACGTACACGATCGTGATACCGCCGCCCAATGTCACCGGAATACTGCACATGGGGCACGCGCTAAACATCACGTTGCAAGACATAGCGGTACGGTTTCAAAGGATGGGCGGGAAGCGCACGCTGTGGGTACCGGGTTCCGACCACGCCGGCATAGCCACGCAGAATATCGTAGAAAGGAAACTACGGGAACGGGGATTCGGGCGCCGCGAACTCGGGCGAGAGAAGTTTGTCGAGGAGACATGGAAGGTAACGGCGGAACACCACGAAGCGATAAGCCGGCAGATAGCTAGGATGGGGGCAAGCGTTGACTGGTCACGGGAGCGGTTCACGCTGGACGAAGGGCTGTCCGCGGCGGTACGCGAGGTTTTTGTAAGCTTGTACGAGCGGGGTCTCATGTACAAGGGGCAGTACCTGGTAAACTGGTGTACAAGCTGCGGCACGGCGCTCTCGGATGACGAGGTGGAACACAGGGATATCGAGGGCAGGATGTACCATGTCCGCTACCCTTACGCCGATGGAGGGGGCTTTATCGAGATAGCGACCACGCGCCCGGAAACGATGTTTGGCGATACGGCTGTAGCCGTTCACCCGGAGGACGAGCGGTACGCGGGGCTGGCCGGCAGGATGCTGAAACTGCCACTCACCGGGCGCGAGATACCGGTGGTGGCGGACAGTTACGTTGACAGGACCTTTGGCACCGGGGCGCTCAAGGTAACCCCTGCGCACGACCCCAACGACTGGGAAGTGGGAAAGCGGCACAATCTCCCGGCGATCAACATAATAACGGGGGACGGCAGGCTAAACGACGAAGTCCCCGTCCCGTACAGGGGGCTTTCCGTACATGAAGCGCGGCAAGCCGCCGTAGCCGGCCTCAAGGAGGGCGGCTATCTACTCAAAGAGGAAAGGATAAGGCACGCGGTCGGCGTCTGTTACCGTTGCGGCACGGTGATCGAGCCCTACCTCTCGGAGCAATGGTTTGTAAGGATGAAGCCGCTTGCGGACAAGGCGCTGGGGGCGTGGCGGCGCGGCGAGACAGTATTCTACCCTAGGAAGTGGGAAAACACGTACAAACACTGGCTAGTCAACATACGGGACTGGTGCGTCAGCCGCCAACTCTGGTGGGGGCACCGGATTCCCGCGTGGACATGCGAAAAGTGCGGCAGGCTCACGGTAAGCCGCGTTGACATAAGCGCCTGTCCGGGCTGCGGCGGGGCTGTACGGCAGGACGAGGACGTGCTCGACACCTGGTTTTCAAGCTGGCTATGGCCCTTTTCCACGCTGGGCTGGCCCAATGTTGGGGGGGAGCCCCCCCCCTGCGCCGCACACGGTTGCGGCGCACCCCCCCCGGCGGGGGGCCCTGCCCCCCGCAACGCCCCCGCATTCCCGGCCCGCGTGTCAGATGCGCCTGCGGCGCATCTGACAGCGGCAAGCCGTTGCGCGGCTTGTGGGGACTATGAACGTTTTTACCCGACCACGGCGCTTGTAACCGCCTACGACATCATATTCTTCTGGGTTGCCCGCATGATCATGGCCGGACTTGAGTTTACCGGCAAAGCGCCGTTCCGCGACATCTACATTCACGGACTGATCAGGGACAAGCAGGGGCGCAAGATGAGTAAGTCTTTGGGCAACGGCATAGACCCGGAGGAACTTGTCAACGAGTACGGCGCGGACGCGCTCAAATTCACGCTTGCCTTTCTGTGCGCCCAGGGGCAGGACATCCTGATTGACAGGGAAAGTTTTAAGCTGGGATCAAAGTTTGCCAACAAACTGTGGAACGCGAGCCGCTACATACTGATGAACCTTGAAGGACGCGCCATTGTCCAAAACCCCGCCCTGCTTCCCGTAGACGCATGGATTTACGGACGTCTCCGCCGCGCCGCCGCAACGATGGGCGATGCCTTAAACGGCTACCGTTACAACGAGGCCGCCGTCTGCGCCTACGACTTTTTTTGGAACGACTTTTGCGACTGGTATGTCGAGGCGACAAAACTTTCAACAAAACAGGGTGACGGTGCGGAAAAAGACCGGGCCATTACCGTACTGCTCGATGTCCTTGCGGAGACACTCCGCCTTCTGCACCCGTTCCTGCCCTTCGTTACGGAAGAAATCTGGGGCAGGCTGCCTGTGGAGGCGAGGGGAGGGGGGGGGTTATTGATCGTCCAGCCATACCCTCGGAGTGGCGGCTCATCCCTTCCGGACGAAAAAAACGAAGGCGATTTCGCGTTTTTGCAGGAACTGGTACGCGCCATCCGCACCTTGCGCAGTGAATGTACGGTAGCGCCGGACAAAAAGCTCCGCGCCAGCGTTGCCGCCGACGGGAGGTACACGTCGTTTATCGCATCAAACCGGGAACTTGCCTGCCTGCTCGCCGGCCTAAGCGAGCTTGCGGACGCATCTGCCGGGGACAGCCCCCGTGGCGCGGTTGCCCTGGCCGGTACGGATTTTGAAGCCTTTCTCTTTATCGCTGAGGCCGTGGATATGACCGTACTCAAGGCCAAATGGACGCGGGAGCTTGAAAAGGACAGGAAATTCATCACATCCCTCAGAACAAAACTTGGAAACGAAAATTTTCTTAAAAACGCGCCGGACGCTCTTGTCGGGGGCGAAAAACAAAAGCTGGTTGAGGCTGAAAAACGCGCCGGAAAGCTGCAAGGGTATTTGGAGAGATGCTGAACAGGGACAGCCGGTTACATTTTTGACGGGGCAACGCGCGGCCTTGACAATTTTCTGTCTATACATAAAACTAAAGTCATATTTTCATAGCGCCCTAACGGTGCTTTCTGGCTACATTTTGAAATGACTCATCTTAAGGGAAAGCGCGTTCCGGCAATGAAACAAGGTAGAAATTTTTAAAAAGGAGGATTTTATGAACAAGCAAAGCAGCTATACAGCCTTGCGGCTTGCGGCTTTGCGCGCAGTCCGGCAGCCGGGCAAAACCGTCACGTTGGACGCGCGGATTCCAGCGCACTGTACACATATAGCCTATATGTATGGCGATATAGAGTACGCGAAGGAACACTTGCCGGAGCATTACGCGTTGCTACAGAAAACTTATGCGGCGCATCAGCTTGGCAAGGGCCTGGATTACAAAACGCTTAACCAGATAAGCGGTCATACAACAGACTTTGTTGACGCTGTCGGGATTGAGTTTGTCTATTACAATGTTTCGTCAAAAAGCCTGCGCGTCAGGGCTGTCACGTCGCTTGTGAACAACGCTTCAATCGACCAGCACCTGGAGATTTTCACAAAAGCGGGTGAGGCTGTTGCAGGTAATGTATCGTCGACGCCCAACACAACTCACGCGGACATATCAATTGAGATAGACTTCGATCCTGCTGATTTCTCTTCAAGTGAATTGGAGATTAGTTATTCTGTGAATTGGGTTGGGGCGGGCAAGGAACCTCTTCTCAAATCGCAAATTCACAGCCTTGACATAACAGAATACGTATTCACAGAATCGCCTATTGACCACATACAAGTGTTAGCTCCGGTCAATATACATACTTCGCCGGGTTCCCCTGTTGTAATATGCTATGGCAGGACTCCCTCAAAAAGTGAAGTGGCCGATTATGTTTACCCGGAACAAATTAAAGCAGGCAAACAGGAACTGTACATACCATGGAAAGGTACGGTGTTTTTCAAAAATGCTTCTACGGCTGAATTCCGGGCAATTGACATCCGTACATTCACGTTGAAAATAGATTGCGGACACGGTTCCGCGGCATATACCGTTGATGGCAGGGCCGAGAGTATAGTTGAGAAATTTAGCGCGCTTTACACAAGCATTGGCAAAGGATTTCAGTATGCGCTGGCAGACGATTGGCTTGATTCCGTACCGACGGCGCGTAGCAGTTTGGCGGATATTGTCAACATTACGTTTGCGGTTAATTACACGCTGTCTGATGGCTCAAGCCATACGATGCAAATAAGCTCTTACGCCGACGAGAGCGATGACCCGAGTTTAAAGCAAATCAGTACATTGCGTCTCTTGTGGGGATGCCTTGCGGAGGGTACGCTCATCTTAATGGCGGACGGCGGGGAAAAGCGCGTTGAAGATATGCGTATTGGTGATAAAGTTATTGTGGATCATTCAGGACAAACCGCGTGCGTCATTAACACATGGAAAGGCGCGGAAAAAGAGATTATACAGATAAACGCTGCCGGCGTCGCTTTCGAATGTTCAAATGCACACCCAATCCGCACCGTAGACGGTATGAAACGCGCATATAAAGTTTCTTGTGGTGACTATCTTGTCGGGCCGCACGGCGAGCATATCAAAGTCACGTCTGTTGAACACGTGAATGAAGAGCGCCGCATGTATAACGTTGACCTGGATAATTTTGGGACGCTGTTCGCGAATGGTTTTATGATCGGCGATAACGGAGTACAGAATAGCTTTTTTGACGACGGTATGCCGCCCGCGCCGGTGTTTGATGCTGACGCAAAACAGGCGTTATACGCTGATTATATGAGGTTTGCTTATGGAAAGTAATGTCAGCTTGAATGTAACATACACGCTGAAATGCCCCGGCGACGCGGATAGCATAGCGGAGTTGTCCGCTTCCGGGGAGTTTTCACTTTGCGGCGCTAACGCTTACACGTTTAGTATGGGATTTTACTACACGAGCACGGATAGCGGCGTACTGTTTGCGCAGGGTAATCTGTTTACCCTATCCATACTAAACAGCAAACTTGCGCTCAATATTAAAAACCTCACAAATATACCGATTGACGTCGGTGGATTTTTTATAGCAAATGCTTTCAATAATATTGACATAACATACGATCGCTCTGTCGTCACTTTGTATCTCAACGGTATGGCAGCGTTTAGCAAACAAGTGACGGCATCCGGTGCGGCTTCGGCGCAGTCCTACATAATCGGGGCGGGTTATTCCGGCTATGTCTCGAGGGTGCGATTGGCTGACTACGCGCTGACGCAAGCTGAAATCGGCGCAAATACCACGGAAAACAAAATTGACAAATCACACTTGGAATTTTTCGTTGACTTTACAAACAGCAAACCGAAAGATGCCGGAAAGCACGAGTTGTTACTTGCGTGCAAGCATCTATGCGAATCACGGAATATAGCGGAGGTGTTTTCGTTTGGCAGCAAAGGCGTGATCTCTGTTTTGCAATCACCGCCAATTGCGCAAAATTTCAGCATAATTACAAAGATATATATTCCGCTGGCAGCGATTAACGATTCCGCGCTCCTGTGCTACAATACCGCGACAGAAAAATTGACATTTGGAATGAACCTCCCCGCCCTGAAGGGCGGGGTATCTTGTAAGCGTTGCATCATTTACGAGGTTCGTTCTGCAAGACAAGCCGCACGGCTTGCCGCTGATTGGGGCGCCTGCGGCGCGCCAATCAGCGGTAGGAGGCAATGGTCTACTACCATTTTTCGTGAGTATTTACTGATTTTAACCGCCTCAAGGGGCGGGGTATCAGACCCCACTGCGAATAAAATAAAGTACGGTAGCGCATAACAGGCCCTGTTTACGCCGTACCTCCCTCGTCCCGTAGCGGCAAGCCGCTCATCCGCACGGCCCACCCCGGCATACCCGTCCGATGCGATCTGGCGGTTTTCGCCTGGCGGTTTTCGCGCGATTTTGTCCTGTCAATAACAAGCGATTCGTTCACCCCCTAAAGGCCATAATTAACGGGCGATTCATTCACCCCTTGCCGGTAAGTTCCGGGGTTTTGGCACTCGCAAAAAAGGAATCGTGAATGAG
>JAITKQ010000167.1 GCA_031278295.1 Spirochaetaceae bacterium
CTATTTGGATGTGGGCAAAAGCCCACGGGTTCTTGAACAAGTCTTGCAAAATGCAAAGCATTTTGCCTTTTTTTCAGCGGAAGTTGTTCAGAAACTGAGGTTTCTGAACAACTCTATTATCCAGCAAATATCGAAACGCCCTGCATGAAGCGCGGCAGGAGGAGCGGAAGCTCTCCCAATTTCTCTATTTTCTTTTAGGAGGCCTTATTATGAGGAAAATTCGTTCTATCGCTTTCGCGCTTGCCGCCGTCTTTCTGGCGGGCGCGGTACAGACAGCCAATGCCAGCAGCAAAACACAGCCGGCGGCAGCCGTTAGGGACTCGCTTGTCATCTCGGTAGGGAGTGGCACGACTGACGGTAATTATGACCCTTGCAAGGGTTACGGCAATGAGGGTATCAACCTGTTCCAGACGGCCCTGCTAAGGATAAACACGCAGGTAGAGACCGAGCCTGACATCGCGTCCTCTTACACGATAAGCGACGACAGGCTTGTCTACACGTTTACGATACGGAACGATGTCAAGTTTTCGGACGGCGCTACGCTGACACCGGAAGACGTGGTGTTCACCTATCAGACCACGAAGGCAGGCGGCTCCAGCGTTGACCTGACCATGCTGGACAGCGTCGAGGCTGTCGGCGGCAACCAGGTGCGCTTCAAGCTGAACAAGGTTTTCTCGCCCTTCATCAGAACTACGGCGCTGCTCGGCATCGTGCCGAAACACGCTTACGGCGATAATTATGCCCGCAACCCCATCGGAACCGGGCCCTTCCGCGTGAAGCAACTCGACATTAACCAGCAGCTCATCGTCGAGCCGAACCCGTACTACTACGGCGTCAAGTCCCCGTTCAGGCAGATAACGATACTCAGCATTGACGAACAGGCGGCGCTCGCCGCTGCAAAGTCCGGTCAACTTGACGTGGTGATGGTGAACCCTGAGTACGCGAAGGATGCCGTGGCGGGGATGCATATCGAAAACTTTAAGACTTCGGACAACAGGGGCTTTAACCTGCCGACTATACCGGAGACGCGGAACGCGGCGGGCGCTGTTGTCGGGAACAACGTAACGAGCGATCCGGCGGTGCGGCGGGCGCTCAACATCGGCATCAGCCGCCAAACCATCATCGACAACGCGCTGAACGGCATCGGCACGGCAAGCTGGGTGCGTTTCGAAGGACTTCCGTGGGCAAGCGAAGAGCCTGGACTGCGGGACGGGCAGGTCGAGGAGGCGAAGCGGGTACTCGACGCGGCGGGCTGGGCGCCGGGGCCGGACGGGGTGCGCGTGAAGAATGGAGTACGTTGCGAGTTCCGCATAACAGGGCGCACCGACGACCTTCAGCGTTACAACCTTGCCGTCGCGCTGGCTGCAAACGCCAAACCGCTCGGCATCAATATACTTGCCGAATCGATGGAATGGGCCGCGGCGCAGAGAATCGCCCGGAACGTGCCGACCTGTATAGGCACAGGGGACTACAGCTACATCGACGTGTTCAACGCCTTTAGCTCCACCCTCGCGGGTATCAATACGGTAAGCCTTTCCAACTCGCCTATGTACAGCAACAGGACGGTTGACGGCTACCTGAACGCGATGATCGGAGCGAAGTCCGATGCGGAAGCCATCGACTTTGCAAAGAAGGCGCAGTATGACGGGGCTACCGGTCCGAATGTTGACTTTCCCTACCTATGGCTTGTCAACATCGATCACACCTACTTCGTGCGGGACGGACTCAGCCTCGGCGTTCAGCGTATCCACCCGCACGGCCACGGCGTACCGGTCATCCAGAACTTAAACGAGTGGCGGTTTCAGTGATAAAAAACGCCGCAACGACCCTGTTGCGGATGATTCTGCTGCTCCTGGGCGTGAGCCTTTTCAGTTTTATACTGATAGTGTCCGCGCCCATAGACCCCGTGACGGCCTTTGTCGGCGCGGAGTCGGGGGTGTCCGAGGAGCGGAAGGCGCTCATAGCCGAGTACTGGGGGCTGAACAAAGCGCCTGTTGAACGCTATTTTAAGTGGCTTTCCAACGTACTGCGCGGGGATATGGGCGTTTCTCCCACCCTCAAGATACCGGTAAGCGAGGCGCTCGCCGAGCGGGCCCTGGCCTCCCTCGCGCTCATGCTAACCGCGTGGGCGCTGTCCGGCGTACTGGGATTCATACTCGGAGTTGCCTGCGGCGCAAACCGCTACAGCCTTTTTGACAAAGCGGCGCGTACCTTCTGCTTCGTGCTGTCGTCAACACCGGTGTTCTGGGTAGGGCTGCTCATGTTGATGTTTTTTTCGGTCTATCTTGGCTGGTTCCCGCTGGGGCTGTCCGTGCCTATAGGCAAGATCGCATCTGAGGTTACGATCTGGGACAGGATACGGCACCTTATCCTTCCCGCCATCACGCTTAGCATCACCGGTGTGGCGTCCATCGCCCTGCATACGCGGCAAAAACTGATAGATGTGCTGGAAAGCGACTACGCGCTGTTCGCGCGGGCGCGCGGGGAACGGGGCTGGCAGTTGATAAAGCGGCACGGCCTGCGGAACATAGCCATTCCCGCCATAACCTTGCAGTTCGCATCGTTCAGCGAGTTGTTTGGCGGGTCTGTACTGGCCGAAAATGTCTTTGCCTACCCCGGACTCGGCAGCGCGGTGAGCCTTGCCGGTAACAAGGGGGATGTGCCGTTGTTTCTCGGCGTCGCGTTATTTTCGGCGCTATTCGTATTCACCGGCAACCTGATCGCCAACATCCTTTACGGGCTGCTCAACCCGGAAATCCGCGAAGGGGGCAGATCGTTATGAAGTTCAACCGCAGAACAAAGACGCTCATGCTTGCCGGACTCATTTTTCTGCTTATCGCGACTGTCGCCGCGGCCGGGCTGGTGATGGATCCGGCGCGGTACGGCCCGGACTATTCGGCGAAGCGGCTTGCGCCCTCCCTGTCCCATCTGTTTGGCACGGACTACCTGGGGCGGGATATGTTTAGCCGCACGGTAAAGGGGCTTTCGACCAGCATCCTGATCGGAGCGCTCGCGGCGACGGCAAGCGCCTGTATCGCGCTCGTACTGGGGCTGGCCGCGGCCGCGGCGGGCGGGATAGCCGACAAGATCATCGCGTACTTTATTGACCTGACTATGGGCATTCCCCACATGGTGCTGCTGATCATCATATCTTTCCTGCTGGGAAAGGGCTTGCAGGGGGTGATCTTGGGCGTCGCGCTGACCCACTGGCCGAACCTTACGCGGATAATCCGAGGCGAGGCGCTACAGGTGCGCGAGGCGCAGTTTGTAAAGAGCGCCCGGAAGTTTGGCAAGCCGCGGATGGCGGTCGCGTTTGAACACATCCTTCCCCATGTTTTACCGCAGTTCATCATAGGACTCATACTCCTCTTTCCACACGCGATTCTGCACGAGGCGGGCATCACCTTTTTGGGGTACGGGCTTTCGGTGGACGCGCCGGCCATAGGCATCATTCTTTCCGAGTCGATGAAGCATATCGCCGCGGGTCTGTGGTGGCTGGTGGTTTTTCCCGGCGCCGCCCTTGTTGCCGTGGTGATGCTTTTTGACAAGCTGGGGGAGCAGGCAAAACTGCTCATCGACCCGGTGAGCGCGCAGGAGTAGGCGATGGCGGCGAATAAGACGCGGGAAACGCTGCTTGATGTGCGGGACCTTTCGGTGAGTTTCCGTATGTACGACTCCAACACGCTACAACAGACTGAACTGCGCGTGATACATGATTTGAGCGTATCGGTCAGGGAGGGCGAGATTGTAGCGGTAGCCGGTTCGTCCGGTTCCGGGAAGAGTCTGCTGGCGCACGCGATACTTGGGATACTGCCCGGCAACGCGCTTGTTTCGGGCGCTATGCTGTACCGGGGCGAGCCTGTAACGGAGACTCTGCTCCGTAAGATTCGCGGACGCGAGCTCGCCATAGTGCCGCAATCGCTCACCTATCTTGATCCGCTGATGAAAACGGGGGAGCAGATAAACGGCATCTACGGCAATGACGAGAAGCGCAGGCGGATTTTTGAACGTTACGAGCTGGACGAAAGCGCCGCAAAAAAGTACCCGTTCCAGCTTTCCGGCGGGATGTCCCGCCGTATACTCATTTCGACCGCCTTGATGGGGGATGCGAAGCTGATCATCGCCGACGAACCGACGCCGGGCATGACGCTCGCTACGGCGAAGCGGGTGATGGAGCACTTTCGCGAACTGGCCGACGGCGGGGCCGGCATCCTGCTTATTACACATGACATCGATCTGGCCTTTGAGTGCGCCGATCGCATCGCCGTCTTTTACGCGGGAAGTACGGTAGAGATAGCGGACGCGGCGGACTTTAGGGCGGGACCCGGGCATTTGCGGCATCCGTATTCCATCGCGCTCTGGCAGGCGATCCCGCAGAACGGCTTTGTCCCGATTTCAGGCAGCCAGCCTTACGCGGGGAACCTGCCGTCCGGCTGTTGTTTTGCGCCGCGCTGTCCGCGTAGAACAGGCGCGTGCGGGTTGCCGGTTCCGATGCGGGAATTCCGCGGCGGGGAGGTGCGCTGTGTCAACGCTGTTTGAAGTGAAAGACATCCGGTTTGGCTATGAAAAAGGCCCTCCGGTACTTGATAGGGTTTCGTTTACGATCGATGACGGGGAACGGGTGGCGCTTGTCGGTCCCTCCGGATGCGGCAAGAGTACGCTGGCCCGCATCATGGCGGGCTACCTCGCGCCCGATTCCGGCGAAGCGCTGTTCGAGGGCAAACCGCTGCCCGCGGACGGGTACTGTCCGGTGCAGCTCGTCTACCAGCATCCGGAGAAGGCGGTGAATCCACGCTGGAAGATGGGCAGGACGCTCAGCGAAGGCTGGGAGCCGGACGACGACTTCCTCGCCGGCATGGGCATCGAAAAAGCCTGGCTGGAACGCTACCCGCGTGAACTGTCCGGCGGCGAAATCCAGCGTTTCTGCATCGCCCGCGCGCTTGGGCCGTCCGCCCGCCTCCTCATCGCCGACGAGATGAGTACGATGCTGGACATGATTACCCAGGCGCAGATATGGAACGCGGCGCTCGACATCGTAAAGAGGCGGAACATGGGGCTGCTCATCATCACGCACAACCCCCATCTGGCGGAAAAACTATGCACCCGCATCATGCCTTTTTACCAAACTTTTCATAAATGACAACTACCCCCCCCCCCCCCCCGGCCTACAGCCGCGAATGCCTGGCGCCTTTTGCGGAGCGACGGCACGGCGTAAAACCCGCTTTCGGGATGCTCTTTAAACCCACTGGTGGGCGCGTAGCGGCTTTTAAACCCGCTGGCGGGCTGGCGGGCGGGCGCGTCATTCGCGGTTCCTAAAACATCAAACCACCCTCCGCCTACAGCCGCGAATGCCTGGCATTCATTTTTTCGATATTGATATATTCAGGGTCAAAATCCCCCGCCCATTCATGCGTTTCTTCATAAGTCTTAGGATTCTTTAATATACCAGGCATCTCTTCGTAAGCCCAAACACCCCCTGAGTCCTCCAAGGGGCCTGCCCGTTTTCCATCAAGACGACGGGGAATCGTCAGCCCACCGTCTTTGGCAGTGATAGGAATGATCCTGGCACCGTGATCCCGTGCATCCAGGAATCGCCAAAATCATACAGGTAGCGGAACTTTTTCTTCGGCTGTAAATCCAAATGACAAAGGCATACGGCATCTTCGTCGATGCCCTCAAAGTCGTCACCTAGACCCGTATATTCGTCCGTAATTCCATATTCGGTTGAATTGATGGTAAAAGAATGTAGATGGCCATTATGCCATCCAAAGGCGGTCTGGATAACAACACGAATATCGCCTAGGGTACAGTTTCCCGGAGCGCTTAATTTCCGCCGGCCTCTTGGACTGCTGTTGGTAATACTAACCGGCAACACATAGGCCTGGTTGGGGCGTATCAGTGCTTTTTTTATTCGCAGTGGGGTCTAATACCCCGCCCTTCAGGGCGGGGAGGTTCATCTACAGATTTTTTTTTTGTAAACCGATAAAAACTATAGGGAGGAAAGGGGACATCAGAAGAGCCTGTCCGTCGGACACGGATTCCCAATGTCGCCATAAATTTTGACTCCAGAGCGGTGCGGTCATAACGTCCAGACGCACCGCTATTTTTTTCCCGTCAGTTCTGAACCGTAACCGTGCAGCTTCTGGTCAGCTCCGTGCCGTCGTTTGTTACCGCCGTTATGACTGCCTCCCCTATGCCTTTGGCCGTTACCAGCCCGGTGTTCTCGTCAACTGTCGCGATATTTTTATCGCTGGACGACCAGGTAACGGACTTGTTGTAGGCGTTCTGGGGCAGGACATTTACGACGGTCAAAGTTTCCGTGTTTACGCCGGTGTTGTTGTAAAGCGTCAACGAGAGCTTCGATATTTCAATGCTTTGCACGGCCACCTCGGACAGTGGAACGGCGGTAAGGGCGGAAAACCCGCCGTCCTCCGTTACGGCGGTAACGGTCACGGTTGATGTCCCGGCAAGCCTACTGTATACGATGACGTTGTTATCCGCCAAAGTGCGTATACCGGCCTTGTCCGCATCGTTCACCGACCAGGCAACAGCCTTGTTCGACGCGTTGTCCGGCGTGATGACGGCTTTCAGTTTAACGGCGGCGGGCTTTGTGGAAATCGGGGTAATTGTCGCGCCGCTTACGGGAATGTTCTGCAAACTTGCGCCGGCAGGCAGTAAAAAAATATTTGTAAAGGTGAGCGAACTGTATACCGGGTTCAATGTTTGGGGGTTAAAGTCCCTCATAACGAGGTACATGGATGCGTAAGCGTGCGAAGGGATTACGCCGCTTTTTGCCGCGGCCACATCCGCGTTGACGCTGGATGTCAGGTAGTCCGGGTCCAGAAGGTCATCGCTTGTCGTAAACAGGCGGTCGGCCGGTTTCGGGCTAAACGCCCCGTTTCCGTCCGAACGCATCAGGTTACCTGAGGCGCTAACCCGCACCGCGTAGTACTTTCGGTTTGTAAAGAGGGAAGCCACACCGGACGAAAGGTTGTTTGAGTCCACGGTGTAGCTGTTCATGGCGGTCCAGTCCGTGTCGAGCGTCGGATTCACGTCCTGCCGGGCGGTATCGGTATTTACCGTGGCCATCAGCTTATCGCTAAGGTATATTTTGTAATATATTTCGTACTCCCTGTTAAACTCCATGCCGTTTGGTATGCTCAGGGTAGGGATCTGCCCGTTGGTAAAATCTATCGTTACCGTACTGCCGTCCGGCAACCGTATCACGGCATTGCTGTTCAGCGTGGAACTTACGAGGGAAGCGGGCGAAAGGTACTTATAGTCCTCTATACCGCACGATACGGACAGACCCAGCGCGGCGAAAGCCAAAACGGCTACCCGCGCCCGTAACATCTTCATTGTCCGCCGGCTTCCAGCGCGATTATGCGCGAATGGGCAAGGCTTGTCCAGCCCGTATCCGCCGGCCATTTTTCTATGACGGCGCGGTACGCGGCAATTGCCGCCTCGCTGTCGCCTTTTGTTTCTTCAAGGCGGGCTACGGAAAACTGCGCGTGGGCGGCGGCCGGAAAGTCCGGAAATGTAATTGATTTTTGGTAGTTAGCCAGCGCGGAATCCGTATCGCCGACCGCTTCCGCCGCGACCGCGGCGTTGTACAGGCATACTGGGGCCAGGTGGCCGGCGCCGCCTTTTTTCGCCGCCAGAAGCCATGCTTCCAGCGCTTCCTGCCATTCTCCCCGTTCATGGTGAATGTTGGCCGCCATGAACCACGCGCGGGCGGCGGGGTAGCCTGACGCGCCTTTTCCCAAAGCCTTCAGATCGTCCAGCAAAGCGAGGATGACACCGTCCGCCGTTCCGTCAACCGGAACGGCGGCGGCGCTTGCGGAAACTTCGTCTTCACCGGTGGGCCAGGTCCCACCTTCACCAGCCGTACCGCTAGCGAAAACTACGTCTTCACCAGAGAGCCAGGTCCCGCCTTTACCAGCCGTACCGCTGCCGGCAGCCAGCGAATCCTTTACACCGTCGTACCGTTCAACAAGAACATCCAGCTTGGCGATCGCGTCTTTTTGTATAAAATCCCGCAAAAGCAGCGCGGCGATGAGACCCACCAGCAAAACCATGATAACAAGGCCCGATACAAATAAGAATTTACGGTTTTTTTCAAAAAAATTGTAAAGGCTGTCTTTATCGTCCGCGGTATGGATTTCGTCATTTTCCATCTGAATACCCCTCAATGTTTAAAATACCTAAAAAAATTGATCACCTGGCAATGTTAAAGTCCCGAATCATTTTAGCCAGATATGTCCGCTGTATGTCAAGCGCCCGTGCGGCTTTTGTCTGATTCCAGCCATGTTCCGCCAGCACCTCTTTGATAAAATGCGCCTTGAAAGCGTCCATCGCCGCCCTGAGCGAGCGCAAACCGGACTCGGTGTCCGTCCTGAACGCGGGGCTGCCGTCGGGAAACATATCCTCTTTCTGAATCACATTCCCCGTGGACGCGACACAGCCGCGCTGTACACAGTTTTCAAGCTCGCGGACGTTGCCGGGCCAGGAATACGCGATAAGAGAGCCCATCGCCTCTTCCGAAAACCCGTCGAAACGCTTTTTCATATCGCGTCCGCAACTTTCAAGGAAAAAACGGGCCAGCTCCGGTATGTCCTCGCTCCGCTGGCGGAGGGGCGGGATGTAAATAGGCAGCACGTTCAGCCTGTAGTACAGATCGCTCCTGAATTTTCCTTCGGAAACAAGTTTTTCTATATCTTTGTTTGTCGCGGCAAGTATCCGTACATCGACGGTTTGCGGAGTTGCGGAACCGACTTTTTCAAAGCTCTTTTGCTGGATCACGCGCAGCAGTTTTGCCTGTAGATCGAGCGGAATATCCCCCACCTCGTCAAGGAATACCGTACCGCCGTCCGCCGCCTCAAAGCGCCCCACGCGGGTATTGAGCGCGCCGGTAAACGCCCCCTTCACATGGCCAAAAAGTTCGCTTTCGGCAAGGCCGGACGGCAGCGCCGCGCAGTTTACCCGTACAAAGGGCCTGCACTTCCGGGCGCTGCGCAGGTGTATCTGTTCGGCGGCAAGTTCCTTGCCCACACCGCTTTCTCCCAGTATCAGTACGGCGGAGTCGGTTGCGGCGAGGCGGTCTATCACGGCAAGTTTTTCCTTCATCACGGGGCTTTTTGCGATTAACGTATGAAACGCGCCGCCCGTTTCCAGTTGTTTCTGTAGAACGTCGGCTTTATTCTGAATTTTTTCGTAATTTTGGGCGTTTTGCAGGGTAAGCGCCGCCTGATTCGCAAATATTTCGAGCCATTCAAGGTCCTCGGCGGAAAATCGGGCGACGTTTTTTTTGTTGATAAGCTCCAAGACGCCGACGCAACGCTCTTTCGCCCGCATTGGAACCGCGATGATCGTCTTGGCCATAAACCTGCTCTGCTCAAAAACGGCGGCAAGGCGGTACTCGGAACTGTCCGTATCGTTGATGATGATCGATTTGTTGTTACGGATGACCCAGCCGGCTATGCCCTCGCCGATCTCTATACTCTGCTGTTCAAGCCGTGTCCCGTCTGAAAAGCCGCTCGCCACCTCGAAAAACATTTTCTGCTGCCTGTCGTCCACCAGCAGGAGGCAGCCGGAGGCGGCGTCGCAAAGCCGGAGCGCCGATTCGATAATCTCGCTCAAAAGCCCGTGTACATCGGAATAGTCCGAATTGATCAACATGCTGATTTCAACCAGCGTATGGAATTTGTCTGGATCTATATGCGACAACATTGTTAAATTACAAGACCTTACCGTCCCGGCCTCACCCGTCCGTCCACAACAGATGTCTAATCGAGGCTGTTCCAAAATTTCAGATTTTGGAATACAAGCTTTGCTTGCCCGGCTTCTTTAAATTCGGTGGAAAAACCGGCAAAGCCCGGTTTTCCGGTAGCATGGTACGGAAGCAGGCTGGTTTTGGACCATGCTCAATTATTTATTTTCGGGGCCGCTTTGTCAACAAGGCGCAAGGACCTATGTCGTTAATAAGTGATAAGTTCACCCCCTATAGTAACGAGGGAATCGTTCACCCCCTCGGATATAGTAGGAGGATGAAGTATATGATGAACACAAAAGAACTGGCCCGGCTAACGGT
>JAITKQ010000170.1 GCA_031278295.1 Spirochaetaceae bacterium
AAAAATTGGGTAGGGTTGCTTTGCCTACTTTGTATGCTGCCGGTTTGCTTATTCGCCCAACAAGTGGCGGACGGCAGTGATGCGCGGCAGTTGCCGTTAAAAAAGATAAGCATATTTTCCTCCGGCGTCGCCTACTTTGAACACCGGGGTACCGTCGATTCCAACGCCACGTTCGCGCTTAACTTTAACGGTAACGCGGTGAACGACGCGCTAAAATCCCTCGTGATAAACGATCCGGAGGCAAGCTCCCCCGCCATCACGTATCAGTCCGAGTCCACGCTTGTCCGCACCTTGCAGAGCCTCAAGATAAACCTTGGCGGCAACCCCGGCATAGCGGAAATCCTGGCGTCGTTGAGGGGGGAGGAGATTCAGATAACAACTTCCGCCTCGGTTGTCGCGCCGGTAACGATTGACGGTAGAATCGTGGCGGTTGAAATTCCGCCGGCCTTTCTGCGGAGCGGCGAGAACGCCGGCGAACCCGCGCTAACGATCTCCACGGCAAACGGCGTGCGCCTCGTAAAGCTCAGGGACATTCAGTCCTTTACGTTCAGGGACGCCGCGATAAACGACGATCTGGCGCGCGCCCTGGACATCATCCGGTCTTCGAACAATTCCGGCGTAAAAACGCTGAACATAGCATTGGCCGGCAGGAACCGGCGGGAGTTAAGCCTTAGTTACGTGATTCCGTCGCCGGTCTGGAAGGTTTCGTACCGGCTCGACCTGAACAGCGCGAAGCCTTTTTTGCAGGGCTGGGCGATAATCGACAACGACGGCGATATTGACTGGACGGACGTGGAAATCTCGCTTGTTACCGGCAGGCCGGTATCATTCATCCAGAATCTATACCCGCCTTACTATGTGAACCGGCCCATACTCCCGCCGGCGATTGCGGGAGCAGCGGAGGCGCGGACCTACGATTCAGATTACGGGGGCGCTGTGGCCGAATCCCCCATGTCGCAAAAACAAGCGATGGCGCGTGGCAACAGGGTTGCGGCAATGGAAGACAGCATGTCGCCCGAACCGGGTATGTCAGGCTTTTTACAGCTGGAGGACGAGGGCTGGTCCGTCGCCGGCGGGGTGCTTGAAACGGCGCGAGGAGCGGATGCAGGGGATCAGTTTGAATTCACGCTAAAAAAGCCGGTTACCCTTGCCCGTCAGCAGAGTACGATGCTCCCGCTTGTCGAAGGGCCTGTAACGGTGGAAAAAACGCTCGTGTTTTCGGGGCAGAGGGCGCTTTCCGGCGGGGTGATACATCCGGCCATCAGCGCCCGGCTTACTAACAATACCGGTATGAAGCTGCCGGCCGGACCTGTAACCGTGTTTGACAACGGGGTTTACGCGGGGGACGCGCTGATAGAATTCCTGCCGGAGGGCGAAAAACGGATAATTTCTTACGGGGACGATCTTTCCGTTTCAGGCAGCGTAACATCTTCGTTCAAGCGGGCTATCGCGGCGGTAACCGTAAGCCGTGGGGTGATGACGCTTTCCCGCAAAAATGTGAACGAAAAGACCTACACGGTACGGAACGCCGGTTCCACCGCAAAAAAGCTGATAATTGAACACCCGATAACACGCGGCGCTGTACTGACGGCCCCGTCCTCTTTCGATGAGCGGACGGCCTCGCTGTACCGTTTTTCGCTGGATATGGCTGCGGGGGCGACGCTCAATTTTGCCGTCAGCGAAGAAACGCCGGTACTGGAGACAATAACGCTGTCCCGGCTAAGCGACATGGCCTTTGCGGCGTACTCGACAAACACCGAAATTCCGGACAAGGTTCGGGATGCCTTTGCCAAGGCGCTGTCGCTTAAACAGGCTGCGGACGACGCGGACAAGGCGCTCGGCGATGCGGAGGCCCGGCGCCTTAGACTTGTGGCGGACGAGGAACGGATACGGAACAACCTTGAGGCCGTAGGTGCGGAAAGCGAGAAGGGTCAGGAGTACCTGAGCCGCCTTGCCGATCAGGACGCCGCGATCAACGCCCAGAATGACGCGATAGACGCGGCCCGCCGTTCCGTTGATGAAACCGGGGCAGCCTACAAGAACTACCTTGACGGCCTTGAACTGTAAAATTTAAACGCCGGATGGACATAGCTCCGCTTATAGGCGAGCGTTTTTCCAAAACGGAATTTGCCGCCCTAGTGACGGTCCAAAAGCCCGTTTTTCAGGACGGCCGCCTCCTTGTTCCGCCTGCCGCCTTGGAAGCCTTGTCGGAAGAGGCCTTCCGGCGACTCTCTTTTTTTTACAGGCGCTCCCACCTGGCCTTGCTTGCCGCCGCCTGCGGCAAGCAAGGCACGACGGAAAACGAGCGGGCTGTCATACGCAGCCTGCTCGACAACGCCGTCATCGCGGCGGAAGGCCGCCTGCCGCTCTGTCAGGATACCGGCGCGGCCTGCGTCTATGCATGGAAACCTGAAGGCGTGGTAACGGGGGTGGACGACCGGGCGCTCCTTGAACGGGGGGCGGTCTCGGCTTACAGAAAACACCGCCTCCGCGCCTCCATCCTTGCCCCCGCCTCGTTTTTTGACGAGTACAACACGGGGGGCAACCTGCCGGCCCAAATTCGTATCGAGGCCGCGCCGCCGCCGGAAAACGCCGCCCTGCCCTGTTACCGCTTCCTGTTTGCCGCTAAGGGTGGCGGCTCCTCCAACAAAACCGCATACTTCCCGTCCGCCCCGGACATCCTGTACCACGATAGCTGGGACAATTTTTTGCGTGAAAAGATCGAGGCGCTTGGAACCGCCGCCTGCCCGCCCTACCGCCTCGCGCTTGTGCTTGGAGGACTCAGCCCCGAAGAGAACCTCGAAACGCTAAAGCTGGCCACCACAGAACTGCTGGACGATGCGCCGTATTTTACCCCCGCCGGAAACGGAAACGCAGGGGCCGCCTGTACGCCGGCTGTTTTCCGCGATCTTTTCTGGGAAAATAGGGCTATGGAAATCGCGGAACGGAGCGGTCTGGGGGCGCAGCTGGGCGGAAAACGTCTAGCTCTGGATGTCCGCGTACTCCGACTGCCCCGGCACGCCGCCTCCTGCCCCGTTTCCATAGGCGTATCATGCGCGGCGCACCGTAATATGCTGGGCTTCATCGATGAACGCGGCGTTTTCCTTGAAAAACTGGAAGAAAACCCGGCGGAATTTTTGGAAAGAGCTTTTAAAAAAGCGGATTCCGCCCTGTCGCCTGAGATCGAAACGCGCCGTGTCTGTTTCGATGTGCCGATCGCGGAGCTTTGCGAAAAGTTATCCGGCTTCAAGGCGGGAGAAGCGCTGCTTGCAAGCGGAAAAATGCTTGTGGCGCGGGACGCTGCCCACCTTGCCTGGCGCAAACTGTTAAAAAAGGGAGAGCCGTTGCCACCCTACCTCTTTAGGTACCCGGTATTCTACGCCGGCCCCGCGGAAACGCCCGCCGGATGCGTGGCGGGCAGTATAGGCCCCACGACTTCGGCCCGGATGGACGGCTTTGCGGAGGAACTCTTGTCACGTGGCGCTTCGCTCGTTACTGTGGGCAAGGGCTGCCGCTCGGCCATCTGGACGGATGCGGCGCTCAGGTACGGGGGCCGCTACCTTATTGCGGCGGGCGGCGCGGCGGCGCTGATAGCAAGCCGCCACGTCGTTTCCGTAAAAATCATAGACTACCCGGAACTTGCGATGGAAGCGGTGCGCCTGCTGGAAGTAAAGGACCTACGCCTGTTCACGGCCTAGAAGTTTGTTACGTTCCGCGCGTAAAATCCCGGAAATCGCCGCTTTTGTACAGGGTGTCGTATATGCCACAGGCAACAGAGGCCCGCGTCAAAGGCTGCACCGCAGCCTTTGACTCGGTAGTGGCGAATGACCCGGTAGTCAAAACTTCCACCGACAGCGGCAAGACGCGGGGCAGCTACCTGTAGCGGGGGCGCTCGTCCCGGCGCGGGCGGTCGTAACGCGGGCGCTCCTGCCGGTACGGTTTATTCTCACCGGGGGGCGGGGTGCCGTCCGGGTCTATAGCGTCTATGTACGACAGGTTGAGCCTGCCCATCTTGTCAATCTCAAGGAGTTTGACGGGAATCTGCTGTCCTTCTTTTAGCACGTCCGAAACCTGCGCGATATGCTGCCTGGAAAGTTTTGATATGTGGACAAGGCCTTCTTTGCCGGGCAGAATCTCGACAAACGCGCCGAATTCCATCAGCCGCATAACCTTGCCGTTGTAAATCTTGCCGGTTTCAGGATCGGCGACTATGCCCATCACCGCCTCTTTCGCTTCCTCGGCGGAGTGGGCGTTCCTGCCGTATATCGTAACGGTACCGTCGTTCTCCGTGTTGATCGTAACGCTGTACTGTTCGCTAAGCGCCTTTACGTTCTTGCCACCCGGCCCGATCAACGCGCCGATCTTGTCAACCTCTATTTTGAAGGAAACGATTTTCGGAGCGTACTCGCTTATCGATTCAACCGGCTTATTCAGCGTGGCGTTCATTATCGCCAGGATGTGGAGCCGCCCGCGTTTTGCCTGTTCAAGCGCCTTTGTCAGAATCTCAAGGCTGACGCCCGCGATCTTTATGTCCATCTGAAAGCCGGTGATGCCGTCCTCGGTGCCGGCCACCTTAAAGTCCATGTCGCCCAGGTGATCCTCGTCCCCAAGTATGTCTGACAGCACGGCGTAGCGCTCACCTTCGGTGATAAGCCCCATAGCTATGCCGGCCACCGGCTTTTTCATCGGGACGCCCGCGTGCAACATGGCAAGCGTGCCGCCGCAGACGGAGGCCATCGACGATGAGCCGTTGGACTCCATAATCTCCGAGACGACGCGGATCGTGTACGGGAAATCGGCTTTTGAAGGCACCATTGCCTCCAGCGAGCGGCGGGCCAAGTTTCCGTGCCCGATCTCGCGCCTCCCCGTGCCCAGGCGCCCGACCTCGCCCACAGAATAGGGCGGAAAGTTGTAGTGCAGCATGAAGTTTTCGCGCTTGTCCCCTTCGATATCGTCAAACACCTGCTCGTCAAACACCGTTCCAAGCGTGGTAACGGCCAGAGACTGCGTTTCGCCGCGTGTAAACAGGGCCGAACCGTGAACGCGAGGCAGGACTCCGACCTCGCAGGTGATCGGACGGATGTCCTCGCAACCGCGACCGTCAACCCGCCTTCCCTTGTCGAGTATCGAGGAACGGAGAATCTCGTACTGCATGTCCTCGAACAGCGCGTCAAAGAGTTTTTTCTGGGCGGCGTCTTCAAACTGTTCAGCGTACCGGGCGGCCATATCCGCCTTTACCTTGTGAACCGCCTCGTGCCTGCCAGCCTTGCCTTCGACAAAACAGGCCGCCTCAAGCAACGGGTAGGCGGCGGAGCGAATCTCGTCCGCGTTTTGCAGCGTAACTTCGCATGGCGAAAGCGGCAACTTCTCTTTTCCGGCCAGTTTCCGCAATTCTTCCTGCATGTCGCAAAGCTCGACGATGACGGCGCGTCCCAACTCCATCGCCTTCAGCATGGCGGCCTCGTCCGTTTCCTTCGCCCCGCCCTCGACCATAGTGATGCCGTCCCGCGTACCGGCCACCACGATTTCCAGCGTGGATTTTTCGATCTGCCCGTAGGTGGGGTTCACGACAAGCTCGCCGTCCACCTGACAGACCCTGACGCCCGCTACCGGACCGTTGAACGGTATGTTGGATATATGCACCGCGGCGGAGGCCGCCGCTATGGCCAGAATGTCCGGCGGGTTTACCATGTCGGTGGAGATCGTTGTAGGCACAAGCTGAATCTCCCTGCCGAAACTTTTTTCAAACAGCGGACGCATCGGGCGGTCTATCAGACGGGAGACAAGGATTTCCTTGTCCTTGGGCCTGCTCTCCCGCTTTATGAAGCCGCCGGGAATCTTCCCCGCCGCGTAATACTTTTCGTTGTAATCCACCGTCAGGGGCACATAATCCAGTCCTTCTACCGCATCCGCCGACGTACATACCGTCGCTATCACGACGGAACCTTCGCATTGGGCAAAGACCGACCCGGCGGCCTGCCTCGCAATCCTGCCGGTTTCCAGTGTTATTTCTTTACCGGCTATTGTTCTTGTTACTCTCTGTGTCATTATTTCCTTAGTTTGAGTTCTTTGATGAGCGCCCTGTACCGTTCAAGGTTTTCCCGTTGGATGTACTTCAACGCGCGCCGGCGCTTCCCGACCAGGATCAACAAGCCGCGCTGACTCGATTTATCCTTTTTGAATTGTTTGCAGTGTATCGTAAGCTGGTTTATGCGCTCAGTCAACAAAGCAACCTGTACTTCCGTCGCGCCGGTATCCTTATCGTTTTTACCGAACTTGTTTACGATGGTCGTTACTGTTTCCTTGTTCAATGACATTATTGCCACTCCTATCTATAAAACAGGCGGTGTTTTTGCCGCCGGTGATAACCTACACTTTCCGGTGTTAAAGCATCCCTCTTATAAAAAGGTGACGCCCCCCCCCCCCCCGGGATTACACTAAAGACATTCTATGCCGCGTCCAAGAAGCGATGCGGCCAAACCGTATTCACCCGAAGCAAGCGCGTGGCGTATTCTGCTGGAACTGACCGGAAGGCCGCCCTCCATTACCGGCGGCAACACTTCAACAGTTATCCCCGCCGGGGCGGCAAGCTGTTTTATCGCCGCAGCATCCGTATCGTTGCGGTAGCCGCAGTGAAAGTCCGATCCAAGCACAATATGACGCATATTGACGGCGCGGGAAAGTCTTCGTATAAAAGCCCTCCCCGTTATTCTACTGAAATCCTCCGAAAAGTCAATCAGTACACAGTCGTCAAGCCCGGCTTCGGCAAACAACTCCAGTTTACGCTTCAGGCCGATTATGTCTCCCTGGTACGAGCCACTGTGAAAAAACTGACGGGGGCTCACCCTAAAAGTTACGGCGACACTCCTGTAGGGACTCGAAGTTATACGATCGATCAGAGCCTTATGCCCCCTGTGTACCCCGTCAAACACGCCTATCGTTACGGCGCTCCCCTCCGTCCACGGATCACCCTTAATCAAATCGTCCCAGTTGATAATATTCAAAATACTTTCCTTGTTTTTCTAAAAATATGCCGTATTTTTCATTGTATTTTAAGTAGGCAGGGCAGGCCGCGCCAGGCGGGTAGCGGAACAAGCGCTTACGCGGTTATTTTCGGAGTTTCGCTTGGCGAAACTCCAGGCATGGCCGGGCGGGTTTTCCGTCCGGGGGCTGACCCCAGTCGTAGCTTCCCCCGAAAGGGGGCTGACCCCAGCCGCAGCTTCCTCCGAGAGGGGGCTGACCCCGCCTCCAGCCGGCTGAAGTTCCTCACCCTCTACGCGCATCACGGCACCGGTCCACTCCTCCGCCCAGTCAAGGGGCCCCGCTTCCAGTATCCGTGACCAGTACCGGTCGCCCCAAATATGCCCGCTCCGCCCGTGCGGCAAGTTGTACCTCACCGCAAACGTCTGCTTGAGCCACTGCATAATCCGCGGCAACTCGAATCCGCCCTCCGGCTTTATGTAAAACACAAGCCGGTCGTCCTCCAGGCGCAGAGCGCGTATCTCGAAATCGTAGCGTTCCGCCGTCCCGCCCAAAACCCGGGCAAAGAGCGCCTGCGCCTGCATCAACCGGAACAACTGTTCCCGGTTGATGATGACCGTGCGGATTTCGTACCACACGCCCTGTCTAAGTTCTCTTAAAGGTCGCATACATCCCGTGCCGGTATGCCGTTTTTGCTTTAACCCGCCGCAACAAACATGACAAAGCGCATAATTTTACACACGCGACTGTAAGCGTCTTTTTCGCGCGGCGGCATGCACAAGGCCCCTTTTGCCCCGTGCCGCCGGTCCGGAAATTGCTACCGGGACAGGGCTGATTCGATCAGGGCCGGGGTTTGCGACAAGCGGGCTTTGCCCGCCGCAAACTTCGGTATTTAACAAAGAGCATGGTATCAGCACTGCTGTTGTCGGAGCTGTTACGGGAGTTGCTAAGCTCTACAGAAATTACTACTCGTGATACGATTGAAAAATGAGAGACAACGATGGACGGAAATTAAGCAAAGCGGCGATTTGCATTTCATGGTCAGGAACATCAAACAGATGGCGGCGCAATTCAACAAATGCCCGCATAATTTGAATGTTCACGTTGACGGCTATGTCGCTGTTCAACAACACGGAAAGCATGGCTATACCTTGTTCGGTAAAGGCAAAAGCCCCCCCCCCCCCCATATCTCCATAGGCCTCACTCCGCTACGCTCCGTTGCGGCCTATTCCACCACCCCCACTCATATCCGCGCCCCCGCCAGGCAGCGCCCGCCGGTCGTTGTTGATGCGGTTCAATCATTGGACATATTCCACCCACATCTCGCACTGGGAGATTACCGTATTTACGGCATCTTCTTCACCTTCGGGCGGGTATTTATATTTTTTTAATAGACGCTTGACCAGCATTTTCATGGCTGCTCTGGAGCCTTCTTTTACGTCCCAGTCTATCGTACGGTTTTTTCGGAGCGTTTCCGTCAATTCTTGGGTCATGGCTTTCAACTCGTCGTTGGTGTAATAATCTTTTTGGCGCAACGGATCGGACAGGGCGTGGTAAAAGGCCAGCTCTTCTTCGGATAAACCAAGCGCCTTTCCCTCTTTGTGAGCGGCGGAAATGTCCTCCGCTATTTTTTTAAGAGCGTCAATGACATCCGCGTTTGTTAATTGCCTGTTCCGGTAGGCGTTCATAAGATTTCTCATCCGTTCAGAAAATTTTTGAGCCTGAACAAAGTCTTTACGCAGATATAGCCGGATTTGTTCGTCTATCAATTTTCGCATCAATTCCGCCGCAAGGTTTTTCTGTTCCATTTTGGCGATTTGTTCAAGATATTCAGGCGAAAAAAGAGAAAACCCTTCCTGTTCATCCGCAAATAGATTAATAATTCCTTCGCTTTTAACGCTTTGTTTAAGAAGTTCGTTAATCTGATTGTTAATTTCTTTGAATGAAAGCCTGCCGCTTCCGGTAAATTTATTTAAGGCGGCCCTAAGCGCCTCGAAATAGGCTGATTCGTACCGCTGTTTTTTATCAAGCCGGCTTTGGCAGAGAGAACGCGCATTTATCAACAACAAAGCCTCTTTACAAAACAGTTTTTGGGCATCTTCACCTTTTCCAAGAATGAAGTTTATGCCGTCCCGGATTATATCCGCCCTGTCCGCGTCGGTAGAATTATCGTCAATGAACGCCTGATATTGAAAGCCGTGAAACAATTCGCCGCAAACTTTTAATTTTTCGCAAAATCGCGGCAGGGCGGTTTTGGCAATGTCCATTTCGCCGTAATTTTTCCTGTCCCGCATGGTGTAATCATTCATAGCCTTTTTTAATGCACCCGCTATGCCTATGTAATCAACGACCAGCCCGCCTTCCTTGTCTTTGAAAACCCGGTTGACGCGGGCGATGGCTTGCATCAGGTTGTGTCCCGACATCGGCTTGAACAGATACAGGGTGGCAAGACTGGGGATATCAAATCCGGTGAGCCACATATCAACTACAACGGCGATTTTCATTGGATCCGCGTCATCCTTGAATTTTTTTGCCAGTTCTTTTTTGTATGTCTTGTTTCCAATTATAGAATGCCAGTCCTCAGGATCATCATTGCCCGCTGTCATCACAAGTTTGATTTTTTCATTCCATTCGGGACGCAGTTCGAGGAATTTCCGGTACACGCTCATGGCGATAGGGCGCGAATAACACACCACCATCGCCTTGCCGGTGAGAAGGCGCTCCCGATATTTTTCATAATGCCCCGCAATGTCATTACAAAAACTGTGTATTGTCTCCGGCGCGCCGAGTATCGCTTCCATATTGCCGAGTTCTTTCTTGCTTTTTTCTATGTCTTTTTCGCAGGCGTTTTGGGCAAGTAATTCATAGGCCTCGTCAATTTTTTGCAATATGTCTTCGTTTAGTCCAAGGTTAATGACGCGGCTTTCATAATACACAGGCTTTGTCGCCCCGTCTTCCACGCTTTGAGTCATATCGTAAATGTCGATGTAATCGCCAAATAATTCTTTTGTATTTTTGCCGGTGTATGCGATGGGCGTTCCGGTAAAACCGATAAAGGCCGCATTGGGGAGGCTGTCCCTGATAATACGGGCCGCGCCAATGCTGAGTTTGCCGTCTCTGCTTACTTTTTCGGTTAATCCGTAATGGCTTCGGTGGGCCTCGTCCGCAATTACGATGATATTTTTTCTTGTTGACAAGGGGACGTGTGATTTTGCAAATGATGATTCCGCAAACTTTTGAATCGTGGAAAAGAAAATACCGTTTGCTCTGCGGTCATTGAGGAGCTTATATAAATCCCTTCTGCTTTCCGCCTGTTCCGGCGTTTGCCGCAGAAAATCCTTGCAGGCGCAAAATTGTTCGTAGAGTTGATCATCAAGATTATTCCGGTCGGTCAGCACAACAATGGTGGGGCTTTCCATCATCTTGCCCAACAGGGCGGCGTAAAACACCATAGAAAGGGACTTGCCGCTGCCCTGGGTATGCCAGAAAACACCGGCTTTGCCGGATTCGGCGCAGTACGGGGGCGCGGGTTCCGCGGCGAATTGATAATCACGGGATACTGCGGGGATAGGCGCGGTTTTCTCTTTGGGAAATGTTTTTACATTTTGATAAGACGCGGCTTGATAAGACGCGGCGTCCGCTGCCAGCAATGTTGATGCTACCGCTTTTTTGACCGCAAAATACTGATGGTACCCCGCAAGTATTTTTTTGTCTTCCGGCGTATCAGCGGAAAACAGTATAAAGTTTTGGAGTATGTCTAAAAAACGGCCATGTTCCAACATTCCTTCAAAAAGTATGTTATAGTGGGCAAACCTTGTTTCTTCATAATCTCCATTGACCGTTTTCCACGCGGAAAAGCGGTCAAGACTTGAGAAAATAGTCCCCGCCTTTGTTTCCGTTAAATCGCTGATAATACAAAACGCATTATACACAAACAGGCCGGGTATTTCTTTCATATAGTTGCGAAGCTGATTGTAGCCGTTTTCAATACCGACATCTTCTTTCATGCAGGTTTTTAATTCTATCACCGCCAAAGGGATACCGTTCACAAAGATAATTATATCGGGACGGCGGTTAAAATTTTCTATATATGTCCATTGGTTGATAACCTGAAATACATTGTTTGACGGATTTTTGAAGTCAACAAGATAGATTATTTCTGTTTTGGTTTCGCCTTTTTCCTGATACGAAACCTCAAGGCCGTTTTGGAGCCAGTCGGTAAATGTTTTGTTTTTCTGTATCAATGTACCATTTTCTATATGGCTAATTTTGTGTACCGCTTCTTCCAGCGCGGCGGCTTTTGCCTGTTTGTTAATACGTTGCAGTTGTTCTATTAAAACGTCCATGTACAGCGGGTTGTGATAATCCCGCTTGATGTCCGGCCCGTATTTGTGTTCGTAGCCGAGCCCTTCAAGCAGTGCAACGACGGCGTTTTCATAACCGGACTCGTTAAACATGGGATTTCTCCCGGTAGTATTCATCAACGATGAATTCGGCGTTTTCGTACCACATCAGGGAGCCGGTTTCCTGTATTGCCCGGTAAGTATCGGATTCAAGGAATTCCGCATAGACCTCATCGAAGGCGCGGTTTTCTTTTTGGGCAAGGAGGCTCACGGTATGTAGAATTTTAAGCGCCACGACGAAAGAAATGTTTTTTCCCATATAAACATATATATTTTCTAAAGTTTCCATGCATCTCTCCTTATAAAACCCAAATTGGTTAAAGCTCTTTCAGACAGTCAAACCGATCAATGAAATTTCAAATTCATAAAGATACGCCGTTAATCCGTGGAATAGGGTCATTGTCTTCGTGCCTCGATAAAATCCTCGGCAAAATAAACGGTTTCGTCTATATCTTGAGTATGCAAAGTACCGTAACACTCGCGTATCGCGTCGGTTACGCCGTATTCCCTGAAAAGCTTCAAGGTTTCCGATGTTGTCATGTTATACCGATGCGCGTAACCTTCTACAGCGCAGACAACGAGCAGGTTTTTATCATGGTCTGCTTCTATCATGGTTTATCCTCGTTTGCCCCTGCAATGAGGCTTTTTATATCGTCTGTTATAGCCGTCCCGCCCATAACGTGGAGAGCGTCGTATGCTGATTTAATATACGAGATAATATCATAGCGGGTGAATAAATCAATTGCCTCCCGCCCGGTGAGGTTCTCATGTTCTTTGTATTCTTCGATACAATAGGCTATAAAATCTATTCTGTCGTTCACGCTATGCTTCCTCTGGAAAGGTTATCCGTCCTGTTTCCCATTCCTCGTTCAAAATCTCACAAAGCGCGCGGGGGCTTAGATGCCATAATTTCGTGGATTCTATTTCCAGTTTACTGTACAAAAACGATGAATACAACAGGCGGAAGGCTTCTTCATCGCTTACATTCCTGTTTTTCATGATTTCCCGAATTACAAGGGGGATGAGCAGTTCCCGTATGCCTTTGAATTGCGATACATCGTATTCTTTTAATTCTTCCATGGGTCGATCTCCCTGTAGCCTGCAAAACTCAAAAATGATAATGATTTTTCTGTGGCAAAAGTCATTTGGCTGAACAGTCTGCGTACGGCAAGCTGTTTAATGGTTTGTTTTTTTGTGTATAAACCGGTTTCGTAGCCTACAAGCGCACGGTAAACAGTGTCATTTGCCACCGGGCCATAGATTACATCGTATTTTTTACCGGTATATTTTTCGCCGCGATTCGCCATTACAAAGTCCAGCCATGCTTCATCCGGTATGTCAAAGGTCAAGATTGCAAGCTGCTTTTGCATAGCGTCATAATCTATGCCGTACGAGTTTACAAAGCAGCCGGGGTTCTCCGCGCCTCCGCGTATTTTTCTTTCGTGAATTTTCCGCGCAAATTGAACCGCTTGTTCTTCATTTGTCGTAGTATAAAACCCCTCACCAAAATCCAGTGCGCGAACCGAATAACGCAACTCAGGGGTTTTGACAATGATGGAACTGCCGTGGTATATGGTCATGG